>JBBDWW010000166.1:0-5675 GCA_040902645.1 Dongiaceae bacterium
CCGCGCTTCATCTGACATCACCGGAGAGAGAGACACGCATGGCCTCGAGGACCAGAAGCCGCCCCAAGAAGACGGCCGCCGCCAAGAAAACGCGTGGCGCTACATCGCCGGCGGATCTGAAACAGTTGAAGCGCTCGCTGGTCGAGCAGGGCGTCAAGTTCCTGTTCTCGAGCTATGTGGATCTGCATGGCGTGCCGAAGGGCAAGCTCGTTCCGATCGACCATCTCGAGCAGATGATGGCCGGATCGGAGCTTTACACCGGTGCAGCACTGGAAGGCGTGCCGCAGGACGTGAGCGAGGAAGAGGTGAGTTCGCATCCCGATCCGCGCTCGGGCCTCGTGCTGCCCTGGCAGAAGGATACGGCCTGGTTCGCGAGCAATCTCTGGAGCCGCGGCAAGCCGTTCGACGCCTGCAGCCGGACCATCCTCACCAAGCAGATGGATCGCGCGGCCGCGATGGGCTACGTGCCGCAACTCGGCATGGAAGCCGAGTTTTTTGTACTCAAGGACGAACCGGATGGCAGCTATTCGCCGGTTTCGCCGCGCAAGAATCTCGAAAAGCCGGCCTACGACGTCGTCCGCCTCATCGACAACATGCACTGGATGAGCGAACTGGTCGACGCGATGAATGATTTCGGCTGGGACGTGTATTCGCTCGACCATGAGGACGGCATCGGTCAGTTCGAAATCGACTTCGATTATTCCGACATGCTGACGATGAGCGATCGCTTCGTGTTCTTCCGCATGATGGCGCATGAGGTCGCGCGCAAGCACGGCTATTTCGCGACCTTCATGCCGAAGCCCTTTGCCGACCGGGCCGGCAGCGGCGCGCATTTCAACGTGTCGTTCAAGGACATCAAGACGGGCAAGAACCTGTTTTTCGATGCAAACGACCGGCGCGGCTGCAAATATTCCAAGCTGGGCTATCATTTCATCGCCGGCGTGCTGAAGCATATGCCGGCGATCTGCGCGGTGATCGCACCGACCGTGAACAGCTACAAGCGCCTGATCCTGCAGGGCAGCCAGTCCGGCTTCACTTGGGCACCGGTCTTCATCTGCTATGGCAACAACAACCGCACCAACACGATGCGCATTCCGCTTGCCGGCGGCCGCGTCGAGCTGCGCGCCGCGGATTCGGCCTGCAATCCCTATCTCGGTGCTGCGCTCGTGCTCGCGGCCGGGCTCGAGGGCATCGAGAAGCGGCTCGATCCGGGCGAACCGCATACCGAGAACATGTATGCCAAAACCCCGGCCGAGCTGAAGAAGATGGGTGTCGGCTATCTGCCGCGCAGCCTCGACCAGGCTTTGGACGAGTTCGAGAAGGATCCGCTCTGCACGCAGGTGTTCGGCAAGGCGATGCGCGACGCCTGGCTCGAGTTCAAGCGGAACGAATGGCTGCATTACGGCTTCCACGTCTCCGACTGGGAGAAGGCGCGTTATCTGAAACAGTTCTAGTCGGCAAGGGAGGCGAGCGGAGAGACCGGATGTTCTGGAAGAAGAAATCGGATGGCGGCGACAAGGTGACGATCTTCTTCGCCACCGACCTGCATGGCTCGAATGTCTGTTTTCGGAAATTCATCAACGCGGCCGAGTTCTACAAGGCGAATGTGCTGGTGATGGGCGGCGACATGACCGGCAAGGCGGTGCTGCCGATCTGCGAGCAGTCGGACGGCTCGCATCTCGCCTTTGCGGCGGGCGAAACCGTGAACCTGAAAACCAGCGCGGACGTGGATGCCTATATCAAGCGCGCCGGCAATATGGGGTTCTATCCGTCGGTCATGTCCGAGGGCGAATATCAACGGCTGCGCGACGACGAGCATATGCGGCACGAGCTGTTCAAGAAGCTGGTGATCGCCCGCGTCCGCGAATGGTGCGACTATGCCGGCCAGAAGCTCGCCGGCAAGGACATCCCGTTCATTACGGCACCGGGCAACGACGATTTCTTCGAGATCGACGACGTGCTGAGCCAGTCGCCCCATGTCGAGTTCCACGAGATGGAGGTGTCGCCGCTGCGCGGCGGCTATCAGATGCTGCATTGCGGCGGCTCGAACAAGACGCCGTGGGATACCGAGCGCGAGTATTCAGAAGCGGAGTATGAAGCGCGCTTTGCGCAGCTCGTCCCGCAGATCACCGACATGAAGCGCTGCATCTACAACGTCCATGTTCCGCCGCACGGCACGGTGCTCGATCAGTGCCCCGAACTCGACGGCAATCTTCAGGTCGTCTACCAGATGGGCAACCCGGTGCAGATGCATGCGGGGTCGACGACGGTTCTGGAAAACATCAAGAAGAACCAGCCCTTACTCGGCATCCATGGACATATCCACGAAGGACGCGGCAACATCCGCGTCGGGCAAACGGTTTGCGTGAATCCCGGCAGTGTTTACCCGGAAGGGATCCTGCAGGGCGCGCTCATTACCCTGGAAGACGGGGCGGTCAGGAACGTCACGATGACCCAGGGGTAACAGGCGGAACGGGGGTTCGTTCCGGCAAGGGGAGGAACGTGAAATGAGCAGCACATCCGGTTCGGGTGGCGAGCAGAGAATCTTCCTGCGCAAGGCCTCGGGTCTCATTCGGACCGCGAGTTCCTTCGACACCTTTGTCTACAATACCGGTCTCGTCAGCATCGGCCTCGGCGTGGGTACGATGATGTTCTACGGCCCGGCGTTCTATCCGGGCGGCGACATGCTTGTGGGGTGCATTCTCGCCGGCATCATGATGACGCTGATCTGTTTTGGCATGATCAGCTGGTCGGTCACGCTGCCGCGCTCCGGCGGCATCTACGTGTTCGGCTCGCGCAGTCTGTGGCCGTTTCTGGCACTGACCCTGAGCATGGTCGAAATCGTCTCCTGGCTGTTCTATTGCGCGATCGCCGCGTACTGGATTGTCCTGCTGGGGGTCTCGCCGACGCTGGCCATGATCGGATATCTCTCGGGCAGCGAAAGCATGCTCAATCTCAGCGCCACGGTCGTCGAACCGATGCCGCTCTTCATCATCGGCACGGCCATTTTGACGCTGTCGGCTCTCATCCTGACGAGCGGCATGAGAAAATATCTCATGGTGCAGAAGTTCGTCTTCGCCATCGCCGTGCTGGGGTCGATCGCGCTGATCGTCATCCTCGCCAGCGGCAGCAACGCCGACTTCATCGCGACGTTCAATGCGATGCTGTCGCCGCTGATGAGCGTCGACGATCCCTACCATGCGATCATCGAATCCGCGGCCGCCAATGGCTGGACCACCGAAGGGGCGGACTGGAAGACAACGGTTCTGGTCTCCAACTGGGCGTTCCTGCCGCTGATCGGCTCGGCCTTCTCGATCGCGATTGCCGGCGAAATCAAGTCGGTCGAAAAATCGCAGACCTACGGCATGCTCGGTGCGGTTTGGATCAGCGTCGCGGTGTGGCTGATCACCATCTATCTGGCGACCAATGTGTTCGGTTACGACTTCGTCGGTTCGGCGGTCTATAACATCTTCCTCGACCCCGAGACGGCGGCGGCACCGGTCGTATCGATGCCGACGGATGCATCGATCACATTGCTGGCCGGCATCATGACGCAATCCACTCTGGTCACGCTGATCGTCTCGATCGGCCTGATCGCCTGGATGTGGATGTGGATCCCCGGCATGCACACGTTCGGGATCCGCGCCATCGTTGCCTGGTCGTTCGACCGGGTGGCGCCGGCGCCGCTGGGCAATATTTCGCCGACCCGGCACACCCCGACCACGGCGATCTGGTTTGCCTGGCTCATTACCGTGATCTTCATGGCGCTGTTCTGCTTCACGAGCTTCTTCGCGGCGATCATCATCCTGATCGAAGCGGCGGTGCTCGCCTGGGGCATCATTCTGGTGGCGGGTATCTTCTTCCCGTATATGAGGCCGCAGATCTACGAGAAATCGCCGCTGTTCCGCCGCAAGATTCTGGGGCTGCCGTCGATGTCGGTCGCCTGTTTCTTCGGCGCTCTCGCAGCACTCTTCTATTTCGTGGTGCTGTGGAACGATGCGGTCGCTGCCGGGCACGATCCCCAGCAGCTCTCGATCGTCGGCGGGGTGTTCGTGATCGGTATTCTTTTCTACTTCTTCATGAAGACAATGCGTCGCTCCCAGGGTGTGGACGTGACGCTCGCCTTCAAGGAGATTCCGATCGAATAAAGGCGTCGAACCGGGGCCGGCTTCTTTCGGGGAGCCGGCCCCGTTTCTTTGAGACCGGATTTTCCCAGCGAAGGAACGCGCTCAGTGAACAGCATGCCAACCGACCTTCATCTCGAATTCGTCGACGAGGCGTTGCGCCTGGTTTGCGATGCGGAAGCGAAGGGCCTGCATCTTCGTATCCTGGGATCGATCGCCTATCGCATTCGGTGCCCGAACAATATCCATCTGTTCGAGCAGATGGCGCGTGCGCTCACCGACGTCGATTTCGGCGGGTACAAGCGGGAGAACGCCAAGGTGCGCGAGTTCTTTCTCGCGCAGGGCTATGTGCCGGACGACGGCGTCTATCAACTCTCCGAAGGCTCGCGGCACATCTATGTTCATCCCGAAACCAAGCTGAACATCGATGTGTTCGCCGACGAGCTCTATTTCTGCCATTGCATTCCGTTCATCGGCCGGCTGGAAATCGACACGCCGACCATTTCGACGACCGATTTGCTGCTCGAGAAGATGCAGATCGTCGAGATCAATTTGAAGGATTTCAAGGACACGCTGGTCCTGCTGCTCGAGCATCCGCTCGGCTCGCCGAAGGACAGCATCCGCCATATCGACCTGCCCTATATCGTCGACATCATGGCGAAGGACTGGGGCTTCTATTACACGTTCACGACGAATTTGAAGCGGGTGCTCGACTACATCAAGGAATTCCCGGCGATCAACGAGGAGCAGGCGGCGACGATCCGCAGCCGCATCGACCAGATCCTGGCGGAGATCGAGAACGCGCCCAAATCGCTCGGCTGGAAGATCCGGGCGAAGATCGGGACGCGCAAGCTCTGGTACCAGGAAGTATCGGAAAAAACCCGCCAGATGTAGGCCAGCATCAGGCCGTTATTTGAGGGAAACATGGATCATCGTGCATTCAAGACGCGTCAGAAGAACCTGACTCTGGATAGCATCGCGCAGATTCCGTTGCACGTCGCGTATACGGATCTCGGCAAGGGCGAGCCGGTGCTGCTGCTGCACGGCATCCCGACCTGGTCCTATCTCTATCACGATGTCATTCCACTGCTGGAACCGCATTGCCGCGTGCTGGCGCCGGATTTCCTCGGTCACGGCTATTCGGACCGGCGCGACCGATTCGATCGTTCCCTGCGCGCGCAGACCCGGATGATCCTGGCATTTCTCGATGCGCTCGGGATCGAGAAAGCGACGATCGTCGGCCACGATACCGGGGGCGGCGTGGCGCTGATCATGGCGATCGAGCATCCCGACCGGGTGGCGCGCCTCGTGCTGACCAATGTCGTTGCCTACGATTCATGGCCGATCGACGACATGATCGCGCTCGGCAATCCGAACTGGCGCAGCAAGTCGCCGCAGGAGGTTGCCGAGTTCGTCGCCAGCGGTCTGCCGGACGGGCTGCACAACAAGGATCGTCTCACGCCGTAGTTCCGCGAGGTCATCGTCGCGCGCTACAGCGACGAGGATGGCAAGATCAGCCTGATCCGCAATGCCAGCGCACTCAACACCAAT
>JBBDWW010000167.1:0-5672 GCA_040902645.1 Dongiaceae bacterium
TCCTGACGATCGACGTGACCGATCTGCCCGACGCCATCGTGCGTCCGGGGCAGTTCGTCGACCTGATCGGACCCGGCAACGAGCTCGATGCGCTCGCGGCGCAGGCCGGTACCACCGGCTATGAGCTGCTCACACTGCTCGGGTCGCGCTATGCGCGGCAGTATCTACCCGACATGTCCGGGCCGGCCGCCTGATGGGATTTGTCCAGGGCATCGGTCGCGGCACGCTGAACGCTTGCGAGATGATCGGCCGGCTTCTCCTGTTTGCAATGTTCGGCGTCCTTCATGTGATCAAACCGCCCTACTATCCGCGGCTGATCCTGCGCCAGATGATCGAGATTGGGTTCTATTCGCTGCCGGTTGTGGGCCTTACCGCGATCTTCACCGGCATGGTGCTGGCGCTGCAGAGCTTTACCGGTTTCACCCGGTTCAATGCCGAACAGGTGATCCCCAACGTGGTGGTGCTGTCGATCACCCGCGAACTCGGTCCCGTGCTTGCCGGGCTGATGGTGGCGGGCCGGATCGGCGCCGCGATGGCCGCCGAAATCGGCACCATGCGCGTGACCGACCAGATCGACGCGCTGGCCACGCTCTCGACCAATCCGATGCGCTATCTGGTCGCGCCGCGTCTGCTCGCCGGCTGCCTGATGTTGCCGCTTCTCGTCCTGGTCGCCGACATCATCGGCGTGATGGGCGGTTACCTGGTCTGCGTCTACAAACTGGATTTCAACCCGGTCACCTATATCACCAACACGATGAATTTCGTCGAACCGCTCGACGTCATTTCCGGGCTGGTCAAGGCGGCCGCGTTCGGTTTCATCGTGGCGCTGATGGGCTGCTTTCACGGGTTCAACTCGCGCGGCGGTGCGCAGGGCGTCGGCATTGCCACCACCAACGCCGTCGTATCGTCGTCGATCCTGGTGCTGATCTTCAACTACATCATCACCGAGCTGTTTTTCGCGACATGAACGGGACGCCGCCAAAGATCGAAATTCACGGCCTGCATAAATCGTTCGGCCGCAAGCATGTGCTGCGCGGCGTCGATCTCGATGTGCCGCAACATCAGTCGCTGGTGGTCATCGGCGGCTCGGGCAGTGGCAAGTCGGTCATGCTGAAATGCGTTCTCGGATTGATCGAACCGGATTCGGGTTCGATCAAGATCGACGGCGAAGAACTGACCGAAATGAGCAGCTCGGAACGGCAGGCCGCGATGAGCAAGATCGGCATGCTCTTCCAGGGCGGCGCACTGTTCGATTCGCTGCCGGTCTGGGAGAATGTCGCCTTCGGCCTGATCGCCGGCAAACGCATGGATCGCCGCGAGGCGAAGGAAGTCGCTTTGCGCAATCTCGCTGCTGTCGGGCTCGGGCCCGAGGTCGGCGATCTCACACCCTCGGAACTTTCCGGCGGCATGCAGCAGCGCGTCGCCCTCGCCCGCGCGATCGCGACCGAACCCGAGATCATCTTCTTCGACGAGCCGACGACCGGGCTCGATCCGATCATGGCCGACGTCATCAACGGGCTGATCCGGCTTTGCGTCGGCAAGCTCGGCGCCACGGCGCTTTCCATTACGCACGATATGGGCAGCGTGCGGCGCATTGCCGATCGGGTCGCGATGCTGCATGACGGGCGCATCGCGTGGGAAGGGCCGGTCGATCGCATCGACCGCTCCGGCAATCCCTATGTCGACCAGTTCATCAACGGCCGGGCGGAGGGCCCGATCGAGATGCCGGTTCGGCCGCTCTGACGGGCTCTGCCCGGAAAGGATCCTGTTGGCCAAATCTGCTGCCCGCTATGTCTGCCAGGCCTGCGGCGCGCTCGCCTCGAAATGGAGCGGCCGCTGCGAAGCCTGCGGGGAGTGGAACACGATCGTCGAGGAGGCGCCGCGCGAAGCGGCGCCCAAGGGGATCGGCGCCGGCCGCGGACAGAAGATCGATTTTCAGCCGATCACCGGCTCCGGCGCGCCGGTCGCACGGCGCAGCACCGGCAATGTCGAGTTCGACCGCGTCTCCGGCGGCGGGCTGGTGCCCGGCTCCGCCTTGCTGATCGGCGGCGATCCGGGCATCGGCAAATCGACATTGCTGTTGCAGATCGCCAACGCGGTCGCAGCCACGTCGGGCGGCGGCCGGCCGGCGACGGTCGCCTACATCACCGGCGAGGAATCGGTCGAACAGGTGCAGATGCGCGCGCGCCGGCTCGATCTCGCGGCGACCGGCGTTGAACTCGCGGCGGCAACCAGCGTGCGCGATATTCTCACCTCGATCGACCGGCCGCAGGTGCCGGACCTGGTGGTGATCGATTCGATCCAGACGATGTATGTCGACACACTCGATTCGGCACCCGGCACGGTCGCCCAGGTACGCGGCGCCGCGGCCGAGCTGATCCGACTCGCCAAGCGACGCGGCTTCACCGTGGTACTGGTCGGCCATGTCACCAAGGAAGGGCAGATCGCCGGCCCCCGCGTGCTCGAGCATATGGTCGATACGGTGCTCTATTTCGAAGGCGAGCGCGGCCATCAGTTCCGCATCCTGCGCGCGGTCAAGAATCGCTTCGGCCCGGCCAACGAGATCGGCGTGTTCGAAATGACCGATGCCGGGCTGATGGGTGTCGAGAACCCGTCGTTCCTGTTTCTCGGCGAACGGCGAGAAGATTCATCCGGCACGGCGGTCTTCGCCGGAATCGAGGGCACGCGCCCGGTTCTGGTCGAGATCCAGGCGTTGGTTGCGCCCTCCTCTCTGGGCACACCGCGCCGCGCCGTGGTCGGGTGGGACAGCGCGCGTCTGGCCATGCTGCTGGCCGTTCTCGAGGCGCGCTGCGGGCTGGTGCTGGCCGGCAAGGACGTATATCTGAATGTCGCTGGCGGCCTGCGAATCGCAGAGCCCGGTGCCGATCTCGCGGTTGCGGCGGCGCTGGTCTCGGCCGCAGCGGATCGACCGGTGCCGGCGAACACGGTGTTTTTCGGTGAAGTCGGGCTTGGCGGTGAGGTGCGGGCAGTGAGCCAGCCGGAACTCCGTCTCAGGGAAGCAACGAAACTCGGTTTCGTGGCGGCGTACATGCCGCCCCAGGCCAAGGGCCGGCGCGCGCTGTCCGGCGGCCTTGCGATCCATGAAATTCGCCATCTTTCCGATCTGGTCGGGCGCCTCGCCGGCGACGGCCAGGATAACCGCCCCGGCAGCAGCCGGCGGACCGGCTAGGCCGCGGGAGACGCATTTGGACGACCTTCCGGTCTCCATCGTCGATCTGGCCCTGATCGGGGTCCTGATCCTCTCTGCCCTGCTCGCCTTCGTGCGCGGATTTGTCCGGGAGGTGCTCTCGATCGGCGCCTGGATTGGCGCCATCGTCGCCACCATATATGCGTTCCCTTACGCGCAGCCTTATGTGCGCGAACAGATCGAAATCGCGCTTCTGGCCGATGCGGTGACCGGCCTTGCGATTTTCATCGTCGCGCTGGTGATTCTGACCGTGATCAGCCATGCCCTCTCGCGCAATGTCCGGGACAGCTCGCTCGGCGCCGTCGACCGTTCGCTTGGCCTGTTGTTCGGCCTCGTGCGCGGCGCGGTTCTCATCTGTGCCGCCTATCTGGCCATGAGCTGGGCGATCCCGAAGGAAGAAGACCGGCCGACCTGGATCCTGAATGCCCGTTCGACGCCGCTGGTCGAACGCGGCGCCGAGTTCCTCGCCTCGCTGCTCCCGGCCGAGATCATGCAGGAGGGCGAAGATACGGCCGGCGGCCTGCGCAACGATGCGGAACAGCTACTGGAGGCCGGCGAGGCCGTGGAAACGCTGACCGGGACCGGCGATACCGAGTCGGGCTCGGATTCGGATGCTGCCGCGACGCCGCCATCCGGCTATAAGGACGCCGAGCGGAACGACCTCGACCGCCTGATCGAGAGCACCGAATGAGCGCCGACCCAAAGGAGGGCACCAGCCTGTCCATGTCGCCGACGCTAACCACCCACCCCTATGACGACGACCATCTGCGCGAGGAGTGCGGTGTCTTCGGCATTTACGGCCCGGAAGATTCCGCGGCCCTGGTCGCGCTCGGCCTCCATGCGCTGCAGCATCGCGGCCAGGAAGCGGCCGGCATCGTCGCGTTTGACGGCCGGCAATTCAACGCGCATCGCGCGCTCGGGCAGGTTGCCGATCATTTCTCCAGCGAAACGGTCATCGGCCGGCTGAGCGGCCATGCCGCGATCGGCCATGTGCGCTATTCGACGGCCGGCGAGACCGTGCTGCGCAATGTGCAGCCGCTCTTTGCCGATCTCGAGTTCGGCGGCTTCGCGATCGCGCATAACGGTAATCTGACCAACGCCTATACGCTGCGGCGCGAACTGGTGAAGCGCGGCTCGCTATTCCAGTCGACGACGGACACCGAGGTCATCACGCATCTGATGGCGACCGGCAGTGGCACGGTCGTCGACCGGCTGGTGCAGGCGCTGCGCCAGGTCGAGGGCGCCTACTCACTCGTCGCGCTGGCGCATGACCGGGTGATCGGCGTGCGCGACCCGCTGGGCGTACGGCCGCTGGTGATCGGAAAGCTCGGCACCTCGCATATTCTCGCCTCGGAAACCTGCGCGCTCGACATCATCGGCGCGGAATTCGTGCGCGACGTCGAACCGGGCGAGATCGTGGTGATCGGTCCGAACGGCGTCGAAAGCCTGCGCCCGTTCCCGCAGCACAAGAAGCGCTTCTGCATCTTCGAGTTCATCTATTTCGCGCGACCCGACAGCGTGGTCGAGGGCACCAGCGTCTATGACGCCCGCAAGCGGATCGGCGCCGAGCTGGCGCGCGAAGCGCCGGCCGATGCCGATGTCGTCATTCCGGTACCCGATTCCGGCGTGCCCGCCGCGCTCGGTTATGCCGAAGAATCGAAGATTCCCTTCGAGCTCGGCATCATCCGCAATCACTATGTCGGCCGCACCTTCATCGAACCGAGCGACCATATTCGCCATCTCGGCGTGCGCCTCAAGCACAACGCGAACCGCGCGATGATCCAGGGCCGCAATGTCGTGCTGGTCGACGACAGCATCGTGCGCGGCACCACCTCGCGGAAGATCGTCGAGATGATCCGCCACGCCGGGGCGAAGCAGGTGCATATGCGCATCTCGAGCCCACCGACGGCGCATTCCTGCTTCTACGGCATCGACACGCCCGAGCGCGAGGCGTTGCTCGCCTACAAGAACGACGCCGATGCGATGGCGAAACTGATCGGCGCCGACAGCCTCGCCTTCATCTCGATTGACGGGCTCTATCGGGCGATGGGCATGCCGCGGCGCGATCCCGCCTTGCCGCTCTATTGCGATGCCTGTTTCACGGGCGACTATCCGATCCCGCTGACCGATCGCAGCGACGGCCGTCCGCCCGCGCAGCTCTCGCTGCTTGCCGAATCCGCCTGAGCTTCGTCTTTCCATGGCCGACAAGAAACAACGCCTTGCCGGGCGCATCGCGCTCGTAACCGGTGCCTCGCGGGGTATCGGGGCTGCGGTCGCACGACGCTTTGCCGCCGAAGGCGCCGAGCTGATCCTAGTCGCGCGTACCGTCGGCGGACTCGAAGAGACCGACGATGCGGTCAATCAAGCCGGCGGCCATGCAACCCTGGTGCCGCTCGATCTCGCCGACTTTCCGGCGATCGACCGGCTCGGCCAGGCGATCTTCGAACGGCACAAGCGGCTCGAC
>JBBDWW010000168.1:0-5639 GCA_040902645.1 Dongiaceae bacterium
CTTGTCGTAGCCGGTGCACCGGCAGAGATTGCCGGCGAGCCAGAAGCGAACCTCTGTCTCGTCGGGATTCGGATTGCGTTCGAGGAGCGCCTTGGCGGCGACCAGGATGCCCGGCGTACAGATCCCGCATTGCAGCGCCGCATGTTCGATGAACTTGCGCTGCAAAGGATGGAGCTTGTCGCCTGTGGCCATGCCTTCGATCGTGGTCAGCTTGCGCCCGTCCATCTCCGCACCCAAAACCAGGCAGGAGCAGACGAGGCGACCGTCGACGGTCACGCTGCAGGCGCCGCAATCGCCGGTGCCGCAGCCTTCCTTGGCGCCGGTCAGGCCGAGCCGATTGCGCAACACGTCGAGGAGCGGCTCATCCGGCTCGCAGACATATTCGACAGTGTCGCCGTTGATCGTCGTGGTGACGTGAATTCCGCTCATGCCTTGCTCCCTGCGCGTTCGATAGCGATGCCGGCGGCGCGCCGTGCCAGGACGCCGACGACCTTGATCCGAAATTCCTTGGTACCGCGCCTGTCGTCGATCGGCTTGGCGGCGGCCGATGCGGCGGCGGCCAGCTTCTCCATCGCGGCGTCATCGCCCTTGGTGCCGATCAGCGCCTTCGCAGCGTCCTCGACCAGCAACGCACGGGCCGCAACGGCACCGAGCGATACGCGGGCGGCGGTGATCTTTCCGCCACCGTCGAGCGTCACGCTGACCCCGACGCCAACCACGGCGATATCCATTTCCGTGCGCGGGATGAACCGCAGATAGGCATCGCCCGAATGAGCCGGGCGCTTCGGCAGGAAGACAGAGGCGACGAACTCGCCCTTCGCCAGCGACGTCTTGCCGGGGGCCGTTGCGATGTCGCCGACCGGCACGTCGCGCTGGCCCTTGGGGCCGACAATGCGCGCGGTTGCTTCGGCGGCGATCATGGCCGGCACGCTGTCTGCGGCCGGCGAGGCGTTGCAGAGATTGCCGACGATGGTCGCGCGGCCCTGGATCTGGGTCGATCCGATCAGTCTTGCGGCCTCGACGACACCCGGCCAGGCCTTGCGAACGTCCTTATGTTCGCCCAGTTCGGCGCTCGGCACCGCAGCGCCGATCCGAAACCCGCCATTTTCCGCGACGATGTCGCGCATGCCCGGAATGCGCTTGATATCGACCACCAGGTCGGGCTCGACCGTGCCGCCTCGCATCTGCACCAGAAGGTCGGTCCCGCCGGCCAAAATCCGGGCGTGACCGGCTTCGCCGCCGAGCAGCTTCACCGCCGCTTCGACCGTCGCCGGAGACTCATATCGCATGTGCCAGATCCCTTATTTCTTGCTCCCGGCCGCGCCAGACCCGTGATGTGCCATTTGGGGTGATTCCGGCGGCGGCGAGCCGCACGATAGGGCGCCGGTCGGGCCGGCGGCAAGGCAAAACCGCCCGGAAAAACCCTTAGGCGTGCGGACCCCTTCGGGCTATTGGACCACCCGCTCGGCCCCGCTTGGCGCCCCTCCCGATGCCCCGGGCCGGCCGCAAAAAGCGACCCGGGCGGCCTCATCGGGATTGCGACGCCCGCGACACAGCGACAGCAAATCCCGCGAAATCTAGGCAGAGCGCTGATGCAGGACGCGCCCGATCAGGTTCATCAGAAGCTGCGCCGCCAGGATCGAGGTGGTGGCGGTATGGTCGTAATCGGGTGCGACTTCGACCAGATCGATTCCGACCACCTCGCCGCGCTCGACCAGCCCTTCGAACAGCTCCAGCACCTCGTAATAGAGGAACCCGCCATGCGAGGGCGTGCCGGTGCCCGGCGCGATCGACGGATCGAACCCGTCGATGTCGATGGTGAGGTAATAGCGTTTGCCGGCGGGAATGCGTTCGAGCACACCCTCGGTGCCGAGCTTGCGGCAATGGCGGACCGAGAGAATGTCGCAGCCCATCTTGCGCGCCTCGTCATAGCCTTCGCGCGCGGTCGACGAGACGTTGCGAATGCCGAGCTGCGAGAGGCCCGTCACATATTTCTTTTCGGCCGCGCGACGCATCGGGTTGCCATGCCCGTAGCGCACGCCGTGGCGTTCGTCCACGAAATCGAGATGCGCATCGATCTGCACGATATGGAGGTCGCCGTAACCTTCGAAGGCGTTGATGCAGGGAATATTGACCGAATGATCGCCGCCGAGCACCACCGGCAGCGCGCCGGCTTCGAGGATCTTGCGCACGCCGAATTCGATGTTGCGATGGCTGCCGATCGTATCGGTATGAATGATGTCCGCATCCCCGATATCGACGATCTTCGTCGTATCGCTCGGCAGATAGATCACGTCGTCCTCGAAATCATAGGCACCGGCATGGCCGAACGAGAACAAGGTCGACGCATCGCGGATCGAGCGCGGGCCGAAGCGCGCGCCGGCGCGCCACTGCGTACCAAAATCGAACGGCGCGCCCATCACCGCGACATCCGCATCGATCGCATCCCAGTTTTCGACATAGGCGCATTTGGCGAAGGTGCAGATGCCGACGAACGGCAGATTGAGCCGCCCGCTCTCATAGCCGGCTTTCGCCACGAGTTTCGCCGCCGGCTTTTTCTTCGACCGCAGGGCCGGTTTCGTCGCGCGCTTCTTGAGCGCGGCCGGTTTGCGGCTGCGGGCGACCTTGGTCGATTTCGTGCTCTTCGCCATCCTTGTCCCCTGTCGGTTCGGCCATCCGGCCGGCTCTGATCCCACTGGCCAAACTATAACGCGCGGGCCGTGAACCGGAAGCGCTCGACCGGCTGAAATGCGACGGGCATTCTGGCCGCCGGCAAAACGGAGATCGCGGCGATGGTGCGCGCATGACGCAGCAGATAAGGCTGCTCGACCGGCAGGAAACGGTCCGAATGGTGGAATGGGCTGCGGCGGAAGGCTGGAATCCCGGCCTGAACGATGCCGACGCATTTTCCGCGACCGATCCGGGCGGCTATTGGGGGCTGTTCGAGGATGGCGCCATGCTGGCGACCATCTCGGTCGTGCGTTACGGCGCCGCCTTCGCGTTCGTCGGGGTCTATATCTGCCGGCCCGACCGGCGTGGCGAAGGGCTCGGTTATCGGCTCTGGCAAGCGGCGCTGGAAGGCGCCAGCGCCGGCACGCTCGGGCTCGATGGCGTCGTCGACCAGCAATCGAACTACCGGAAATCCGGATTCGCATTCGCCCATCGCAATGTCCGCTATGGCGGGACGCCGGTTGCAACGGCGCCCGACGATTCGCGACTGATGCGCATCGGATCGAACGATGTCGGCGCGGTTGTCGCATACGAGGCAGCCGCGCGCCTCTTTCCCGCCGAGAGAACCGCGTTCCTGCGCGCCTGGCTCGATCTGCCTGGTGCAACCTCGTTCGCGCTGCGCGGGCGCAACGACGCAATCGAGGGCTATGGCACGATCCGGCCCTGCCGCAGCGGCTTCAAGATCGGCCCTTTGTTCGCAGCCCATGAAGACGATGCGCTGATTCTGGCGCAGGCGCTGATCGCCATCGCGGGACACGGGCCGGTCTTCCTCGACCCGCCCGAACCGAACGCACCCGCGGTCGATCTCGCGAAGCGGCTCGGCCTCGAACCGGTCTTCGAAACGGCGCGGATGTATCGCGGTCCGGTCCCGGATCTAGCCCTCGATCGCGTCTTCGGCATCACCAGTTTCGAACTCGGCTGAACCGGCGCCGCTGCCGCGCGCTTGACTCCCGCCTGCGCCGGCAGTTCGCTGCCGACCGAAGAACGAGGACCGAGTGACATGAAACGCATCCAGGACAAGGTCTGTATCGTCACCGGTGCTGCGCGCGGCATCGGCAAAGGCTGCGCCGAACGCTTCGCCGTGGAAGGCGGCATCGTCTTTGTGTGCGATCGCGACGGCGATGGAGCGACGGCGGTCGCCGGCGCCATCGCGCAGTCCGGCAACCGGGCAGAGGCGCGGCGGATGGATGTCTCGATCGAGGATGACTGGATCCGACTGATCGAGGGGGTGCTGGAAGCGCATGGACGGCTCGACGTGCTGGTCAACAATGCGGGCATCCAGTTCTCCAAGACGCTGGCGGAGACCACGCTCGAGGATTGGCGTCGCGCCATGGCGGTCAATGCCGACGGTGCGTTTCTCGGCTGCAAACATGGCGTCGCCGCGATGAAGCGGCACGGCACGGGCTCAATCATCAACATGTCGTCAACCTATGCGATGGTCGCCGACGAACTCAACATCGCCTATTGCGCCAGCAAGGCCGCGATGCGGCATCTGACCAAGGCGGTTGCGCTTGCCTGCGCGCGCGAGGGCACGCGCATCCGCGCCAATTCGATCCATCCCGGCATCATCACAACGCCGCTGATCGAGCATGAAATGTCGGAGATCGTGCGCAAGACGCCAGGCCTGACGCGCGAGAACCTGCGCACCGACTGGCTCAGGCTGTTCCCGCTCGGATTTGGCGAACCTGCCGATATCGCGGCCGGCGCCCTCTTCCTCGCATCGGACGAATCGAAATACATGACCGGCAGCGAACTGGTCATGGATGGCGGGCATCTGACGCATTGATCGCGCGCACGGGTCATTGCCGCATTTGCGGCGTCAGGTCAGTCCCGCATGCGCCGCGATGAGATCCTCGAGAAACATCTGCCCTGCCCGGGTCAGCGCGCCCTTGCGAAACGCGACAGCATACGGGACGCGGTAACTGAACCGATCGGTGCAGACCGCGCGGATCAGCGCCCGCTCGATCCAGGGTGCGGCGTAAGGCTCGGGCAGGAAACCGACGAAAGCGCCGGAGAGGATGAGCTGCGCGATCCCCTCGTCGGTATAGGCAGTGCCGGCGATGTTGAAGCGCGGTTTGAGCGGATCGGCTGCCGCCGTGATGTAGCCGCGCGAGGCAAAAGGCGCCGCAAAGATATCCGGGTCGGCGATCGATCCATCCGCGCGCCCGAAGAACGGGTGCGACGCGGCGCAATAAAGATACTGCCGCTCGACGAAAAGCGGGCGGCTTTCCAGCGCGCGATGGACGCGTTCGGGAAACGGGCCGATGCCGATCTCGATATCGCCGTCGGCCAGCCCGCGTTCGAGTTCGAGCGGCATGTTGATGTGAATGACCGGATGCACGCCGGGCAATCGCGCGCGGAACCGGCCAATCGCATCCGCCACGCGCGCATCGGGGTGATAGATGATGTTGCCGATCATGCCGAGTTTCAGCTCGCCGCCAGGCAGGCGGCGCAACCCCTCGACGATCGCGCCGAATTCGTCCAGCGCCCCGACTACGCGCTTGTTCGCGGCGAGAACCTGCTTCCCCTCCTCGGTCAGCTCAAAGCCCGCGCGGCCGCGACGGCAGACCTTGACGCCGAGGCGACGTTCGAGATCGGAAATCTGCCGACTGATGGTCGAGACGCTGACGTTCAGCTCCGCCTGCGCCGCGGCAAATCCGCCGCAACGCGCCACCGCGGCAAAGACCCGCAGCAAATGAAGATCGGCATCGGCAACGCGCATTCCGCCTCTCGCGCAGGCGCCGGGTGCCATCCGGACGCCGTCCTGCGGCGGGCATCCTAGCGAGCGGGCGAATCGCTCACAACAAGCGCCCGACAGAAATTCGCCCGGAAATCCGGGTATTTCTCCTGCCGCCGTCGTTGCAAGCTTGTATCTCGCTCGAAACTGCGTTGCGCCGTTCTGCGTGTTT
>JBBDWW010000169.1:0-5634 GCA_040902645.1 Dongiaceae bacterium
ATTTCGCGCTGCTCTTGACCCGATGCGGCCGGCAGGGCATGTCCCGGGCGGAATTCGTGGGCGATGCGGGCTGGGGGAGCGGATGCCGGATCTGGACGCGCTGCTGAAGAACAATCGCGAATGGGCGCGGCGCATGGTGGAACAGGATCCGCTCTTCTTCCGCCGTCTCGCCGAACTCCAGACGCCGGAATATCTGTGGATCGGCTGTTCCGACAGCCGCGTGCCCGCCAACCAGATCACCGGCCTCCTCCCCGGCGAGGTGTTCGTGCACCGCAACGTGGCGAACCTGGTGGTGCGCAGCGATCTCAATTGTCTCGCGGTCGTGCAATACGCCGTCGATGTGCTTCATGTGAAACATATCATCGTCTGCGGCCATTACGGCTGCGGCGGCGTGCGCGAAGCGCTGATCGACCGCCGCCTCGGGCTGATCGACAACTGGCTCGGTCACGTCGCGAGCGTGCGCGATCGTCACGCCGGCGCGCTCGAGGGTTTGCCGGATGTGCAACGCTGGCGACGGCTCTGCGAACTCAATGTCGTCGAGCAGGCGCGCCATCTCTGTCTCTCCTCGGTCGTGCAGGATGTCTGGGCCCGCGCCCAGCCGGTTGCGGTGCATGCCTGGATCTACGGCGTCGAGGACGGGCTGATCCGCGATCTCGCGCCCGGTGTCAAAGCGGCGGACGAGGTTGCGGGCACCTACGATGCGGCGATCGCGCGGATCGCGGCGGACGACGGCCCGCGCGCGGCTTCATCGACGCACGACACCGACAGCGCATTCTGAATGCGTCCGCCCGCCGCTTTGTCGCGCGCGCCGTTTACGGCGTGACGCCTCGGCGCCGGCACCAGCGCTTCCACAGGGCGTTCACGATGCCGATCGCAATAAAGACGAGGCCGATCTCGAGGCCCCACAGCGCTACTTCGTTGGCATCGGGCTGCCAGTGTCGGGCGATGGCGTCGCTGTCGGGGTTGGCCGCGAGCAAGGCGGTCACCAGCGCCTCGGTGTCCCAGCGCAGCAGATGCAGCGTGTCGGCCGCCCCGACCGCGCGATGCAGCACGACGGAAATCGAACGATCGTAAAGCAGCGTGCCGCCGACGATGCGGGCATACAGCCCGCCGCGATCGCGTGCAACGCCGGCATCGACGATCGCCAGGTAATAGGCCCGCTCATCATGTCCGATCACGCCGATCTGGTCACTGTCCGAGGCGTTGGCTGGGCTGCCGAGAGATTCCTGCCAGCGATGGCGGATGCTCGCGACGAGATCTTCGAGATCGAGCGCCGGCAAGGTGTGCGCCATGGCGGCGGTGAATTCGGCGCGACTGAGCCCGATGAAGGTTTCGGCTTTTCCATCCGTATCGCAGGGCGTGAGATAGACGCCGTAACGCAGGAACAGCGAAGCGGGCGCATCGGCGACGTGGCTCAGCGCCGTGCAATCGGCGAACCAGAGCAAAAGGCGCTTGCCGCTGCCGAGCGTCGAGGCGAAGCGGTCATAGGCTTCGGCACCGACATTGCCGCCGCGCTCGATCGCGCAATAGCCCGGCGGGATTGGCAAAGCGAGCCGCTGGCCGTCAAGTTCGATCGTGATCGGCGCCGCATCGGCCGCACGTGGCGTATCGGCGGGAACGATGGCGAGCGCGAGCAGGAGCCACGCTGCGCACCGAACCGCCTGCCTCGCCGCGCGATCGCAGCCGACGACCATATTCCGCCTTTCTGGACTGTCGGTTGCAGACGACCCGCAGCCTTGCGGCTAATATGCTATGCAGCCGAGGGCCCCCGACGCAATATGACTAACCAGATATGCAACCGGTGGTCCAGGCGGACGAGCGGCCCGTTTCCAACATCTGCGCGAGGCTGTTGAAGCCCAGCGCGCGGGCATGCGCCAAAGGCGCGATCCCTTCGAGGTCGGGGATATCGGCATCGGCGCCGGCATCGAGCAGCCGTTTCAGGATCTCGAGAAAGACCGGACCGCCATTGCCGAGAATGACCGTCTCCATCAACGCGGTCCAACCGAGATCGTTCGCATGATCGATGTCGATCGGTGTCGCGAGCAGAATGCGCACGGTCGAGGGATGCGCGTGATGGCAGGCGGGAATTAGCGCCGTGCCGCCATAGCGGTTGGTGTCGGCAAGATCGGCGCCGGCGCCGAGCGTCATGATCAGAATCTCGTCGCGCCCTTCCGCGCCGGCATAGAGGAACGGCGTGTCCTTGATCGCATCTTTCGCGTTCACATCGGCGTCCGCCGCGATCAGCAGCCGCGCCGCCTCGATATCGTTGGCGCGGGTTGCAAGCATGAGCGCGGTGCGCTCATCGCCGTCGCGCGATTCGCGATCGAAGCCTTTGGCGATCGCGCGCGACAAGGCCGCGTGGTCGCCTTCATTGACGGCGTCGATCAGCGGCAGAGCGGTTCCGGCCGGCATCGTCGGTCTAATCCCGATGCCGGCCGATGGGACGAAGATCCGTCATCACCAGAACAGATGCGGCGTCTTGGTGATCTCGTCGCAGCCGTTCTTGGTGATGATGAAGTTGGTCTCGAAGGCCGCGGTGCCGACGCCTTCGGCGGTATAGAACGCCTCGACGCTTGCCACCATGTCTTCGAGGAAGATGTCGTCGTCAGTGCAGAGCCGCGGCTCAATATAGGGCGCTTCCCACATGCAGCCGTTCGAATGGCCGTAATAGGGCCAGTTGGTTTTCAACACCTCGTTAAAGTAGCCGCTCTCTTCGGTCAGTTTGTCGCCGAGCTCGCCGACCTTCTTCACCTTCACGCCCGGCTTGATCTCGGCCATCAGCTTGCGCATGACGTCGACCAAAGTCTCGATCAGTTTCTTCTGTTCGGCAGTTGGCTTGCCGCCGCAGACGGCGGTGCGGCCGGGATCGAGCCAATAGCCCTTCAAAGTCGGCCCGTAGATGAAACCGTGCACGATGTCGCCCTTCTGCGGCGCGCGCGTCGAGAACCCGGTCAGCGGATCGCTTTCGAGATACTCGCTGTGCTTGCCATGCGATATTGCCATTCGATGCCAGGCGCCACCGCCTTCGAGGATGATCTTGCCGGCGGCGCCCGCCGCTTCCGATTCCCGCTTGCCGGCAATCAGCGCCTCCATCATGGCGATGTGGCCCCTCGTCACCAGTTCGCCCGCCTCGCGAAACAGCTCGAGTTCGAGGCGGCTTTTAACCAGCCGCACATTGCGGATCAGGTCGTCGTCGAACATCCAGTTCGCGTTCGGCAGGTAGCCCTTGAGCTGTTCCCAGTATTTCATCGGTAGCGTGTCGGTACCGACGAAGCCGATCTTGCCCTGCACCTTGCGTTTCTTGACCGCGTCGGCGAGGCCCTTGATCGGATCGTAGAGTCCGGAGAAGCGGTCGGTCGCGATGATGTCGAAGCGCCCTTCCGCCTCGTCGGTGACGAGTTCCGGCACCTGGCCCGGCTGCATGATCAGCGCCGAATAAGAGCGGCCGTTCCACAGCACGGTGTCGGGCTCCTGGCCGGAATGGGTCGAGAAGAAATTGGCGAGATAGAGCATGTCGCCGGCGCGCTCGTAGACGCCCGACGTCTTGCCCCAGACCACCAGCAACTCGAGGCCCTTCTGCTTCATCATGTCGTGTAC
The DNA here is from genome assembly GCA_040902645.1 of Dongiaceae bacterium. GTDB lineage: Bacteria > Pseudomonadota > Alphaproteobacteria > Dongiales > Dongiaceae > JAWXBK01. The sequence goes on from JBBDWW010000169.1 coordinate 3,598, forward strand.
GCGCTGCCAGCGCGCTTCATATTCCTCGAGCGGAAACGGCCGCCACTCGCTGGCCGGTTCGAGTTTCGTGCGATCGACTTTCACCGCGCCGGTCTGCTGGTTCATGGGGCTTCCTTCGTGCCAAGGGGTGGCCGGTTGATTCCGACCCTGCCCGGTCGGACGAGACCCGGTAGGCCTGCGTCCGTCTCGGCTTCGACTATAGGGAGGCGCCATGCGGGCCGGCAAGAAAGCGCGGCTCGGATCCGCGGGTTTTTCCGATAGAGCCGCGTTACGGAATTCGCAACCGCATGCGCCGGCCACCCGTCGCGGGCGGCTGGAAAATACGGCGCCATCGGATGTTCGGGGCGCCCGGCCGGTCGTAAATCGGCTAGATTGATGATCGGTTCGACCGACCCGGCGGGTTCCCTCCGGCATGGCATTATCGCCAGCCCGTCGCACCGACGCGCGAAACGGAGATTTGCATGGTGACCAACATTGCCGCGCTCTGCGCCTTTGCGACCGTGCTGCTGGCCGGTGCGATGACCGGGCTCTATTTCGCCTTCACGGTCGCGGTGATGCCGGGGCTCAACGCCCTGCCCGCCGAAACGGCGGTCGCGACGATGCGCAGCATCAACCGCCGCATCATCAATCCCTATTTCTTCGTCGCCTTCCTTGGCATGCCCTTTGCCGCGCTGGCCTCGGGCGTGCTGCTGATGCTGACCGAGTTGCGCACGCCGGCCTTCGTGCTGTTCGCCTCGGGCGGCGTCTATCTGATCGGTTCGCTGGTGCCGACGATGATCATCAATGTGCCGCTCAATCTGACGCTCGAGCGCGGGTTCGCGCCGGCCGACGCGAATGCGGCGGCAACGCTCTGGGTGCAGTACGCGAAACCCTGGACGCGCTGGAACACGATCCGCGCGATCGCGACCGCGTTGAGCCTGCTGCTGGCGACGCTGGCGCTCTTCTGGTGGGGCTGGTCGGTCTTCCTGCGCTAGGCCGCCGCCCGCGCGCCAAAGGTCCGCACCGGGTCGCGCAAAGCCGGGCCGCCGCCCTCCCTGTCGGCGCGCCGGTTTCTTGCTATCATCGGCGCGGGACTGGGAACCCGGTGAAATCCGATGCCGCCTGAGCCGATGCGCCTGGCGAGCCACGCGCCCGTGTTGATCCTGCCGGGCGCCGTACCCGAAGATTTGCGTGCGCGGCTGCTGGCCGCCGGTGACCGCGACCTTCCCACATTCGGATCGGACGGTTTCAGTTCGGAAGGCTTCGAAAAGGCGCCGGGCGATTATCGCGTTCGCCACGATGGCGGTTATGGGCGCATGTCCGAAATCGTGTTTCGCGACGGCGGCCCGATGCCGATCGAGCTCGATCAATGGCTTCGCCGCGACATCGTACCGGTTCTGAAGCAGGCGTTCATGGCCAAGATCGCGGGGCGCGAGTTCTGGCGGCTTGCGCGCTACGACGCGCCGGGCGGTTATGTTGCACCGCATCGCGACAATCCGGCGACCTGGACCGCCCACCGGAACTTCACGGTGACGGTCAATCTCAATGCCGGCAGCTACGAAGGCGGCGCGCTGCGCTTTCCCGAATATGGCGACACGCTCTACGAAGTCGCGGCCGGCAGCGCCGTCGTCTGGTCCGCGGCGATGCTGCATGAGGTAATGCCGGTGACGAAGGGAACGCGCGTCATCCTCGGCGTCCATCTCTGCAAACGCATGCCGATCGCGACCAAGCCCTGAGGCGAATCCGGCGACCGGTCGAGGCTCAGCCCTTGATCTTTTTTGCCGCCTCACCGATGCGCTCGAACGCGATGCGGCGCTGTGCGATCTCGTCCGGCGTAAGGCCTTCGGCATTCGCGTAATCGCGTTTCCAGTCGGCGCTCTCGGACCAACGAAGCGGCGACTGAACTGTCGTGCGCGCAGCCGGCGCGCGTTCCAGCAGATCGAGCGCGAGCGACAGGGTCGCAACCTGCGAGGAGCGATCGTGCGGTTTGCCGGCCGCATTGCCGAGTGGAAAATCGGAAAAGAGAAACCGTGCAACACCGACCTGCTCGACGATGTC
>JBBDWW010000170.1:0-5630 GCA_040902645.1 Dongiaceae bacterium
TGACCTCTACAATGCCATTGTAGCGCTCTCCCAACTGAGCTACAGCCCCATCGGGACCGGACGCCCGAAAACCGGCATCCGAACGAGCGCAAACCGCGCGCCCGTTGGGCACAAAACCGCGCCCGACGGGCGCAAACTAGGTAGGCGTTCCGGCCCTTGCAAGCCAAATTTCGGCGCCGGTTTCGATCAGACTTCCTTGTCGCCTTCGCGCCGTTCGACGCCGTGGCCGAGATCCTCGTCCTCGCCGAGTTCCGAGGCATCTTCGAGGACGGCTTCGTCCTCGTCCTCGCCCTCGACCACTTCGATCTCGCCGTCGACGACTTCGGGTTCGACCTTCTTGGGCTTCACCGGTTCCGGCTTCTCGGCCGCAATCGGGCGACCGCGCCGCGTCTTCAGCACGGCTTCGGCATCGTAGACGGCGCCGCATTTCGGGCATGTGATCTGGGCGCGGCCCAGATCGTAAAAGCGCACACTGCAGCTCTGACAGGTGCGCTTGAGACCCCATTCGGGCTTGGCCAATGTTCATCCTCCAGCAGGGGTTCAGGGCAGGGATATGGATGTAAGGGCGGGCACTTGCCATGCCAGGCGGCGGCCTGTCAAAGGTTAAATCCGTGCCGGTGGCGCCAAACGGCGGGCAAACGCCACAATCGCGGTCGATCCGCCGCCTGCGAACCCTGCTCGGGCGCGCGGCCGCAGGGTTTGCCGGGACCGCCGGGCGGCGATAGCATCGCCGCGGATTTCCGGGGGAATGCGATGCACGACAGCCACCATGACGACCATGCCGAAGACGATGTTGCGATGCGCGTGCGCGCGCTCGAGGATCTTTTGGTCGCGCGGGGGCTCGTTGACCGGGCGGCGATCGACGCCGTCGTCGATGCCTATGAGAACCGGATCGGACCGCGCAACGGCGCCCGCGTCGTCGCGCGCGCCTGGAGCGATCCGGATTTTCACAAAAGGCTGCTTGCCGATGCGCCGCGCGCGATCGCCGAACTTGGTCTCGGCGGGCTGCAGGGCGAACAGCTCGTCGTGCTCGAGAACAACGACGAAGTCCACAACATGGTCGTGTGCACGCTCTGCTCCTGTTATCCGTGGCCGGTGCTCGGCCTGCCGCCGGTCTGGTACAAGAGCGCGCCTTATCGTTCGCGCGCGGTCAGCGATCCGCGCGGCGTACTGCGCGAGTTCGGCGTCGAAATTCCGGCGGAGCGCGAAGTCCGCATCTGGGACAGCAGCGCCGAGATCCGTTACATGGTCCTGCCGCAGCGGCCTCGGGGCAGCGATGGTTTCGACGAAGCGTCCCTCGCCGCGCTCGTCACCCGCGACGGCATGATCGGCACGGCGCTGGTCTGAGGAGCGGACGCAATGGACGGCATCCACGACATGGGCGGCATGCACGGTTTCGGTCCGATCGAGCGCGAAATGAATGAGCCGCCGTTCCATGCCGACTGGGAGCGCCGCATGCTCGGCATTTCGCTGACGCTGCCGTCCGTCGTTTCGATCAGCGACGATCATCTGCGCCGCGAGGTCGAGCGCATCGCGCCGGAGCTTTATCTGCGCATGAGTTACTACGAGCGCTGGCTCGAAGCGATGACGCAGCTGCTCACCGAACACGGCGCTCTCGACGGCAGCGCCACATTCGGGCCCGCCGTCAGGGCCGATGCGGTGCCGGCGGCGATCGCCGGCGGCTATCCGCTGCGCCTGCCCGACAACAAGGGCCGTGCGGCGCGATTCAAACCGGGAGAGCGCGTGCGCGGTCGCAATATGCATCCCGACGGCCACACGCGGCTGCCGCGATATGCGCGCGGCCGCATCGGCACGATCGAAACCGATCTCGGTGTCTTCGGTTTGCCGGATGCGAATGCGGCGGGGCGCGGTTCCGAGCCGCAGCATTGCTATACCGTCGCCTTCACGTTGCGCGAATTATGGGGCGACAGCGCATCGGCGACCGACACGCTCCGGCTCGATCTATGGGACGATTACCTGGAGCCGGCATGAACGACGGCCTGCCCTCCTTCCTCGCCGGACCGGGCGACATAGCGGTGCCGCGCGATGACGAAGGCCCGATCTTCGCCGCGCCCTGGCAGGCGCAGAGCTTCGCATCGGTGGTCGCGCTGGTGCGCGCGGGTCATTGCCGCTGGGACGATTTCAAGATTTTGCTGATCGACGAGATCGCAAAGGCGCCGCTTCGCGATTACTGGGAGAGCTGGCGGCGCGCCGCCGAGCGCCTCGCCGACCGGATCGCCCGGATCTCGCAGGACGAGATCGCCGCGCGCGCGGTCGTTGTCGCCGACGAGCTCGCGCATCGCCGCGCGGCGCAGCGCCGGTACGAGACGCTCGAAGCGGTGAAGGCGGGCACCTGATCGCGCTCATGGACTTCATCATCGCATTTTCGTTCCTGATCGGATTGATCGCCGGGCTTCGCACCATGACCGCGCCCGCTGCGGTCAGTTGGGCGGCTTATTTGGGTTGGCTTCCCCTCGATGATGGCTGGCGTTTCTCGGCCATCCCGTCACGGCTTATTTGTTCGCAGCACTGGCGCTTGTCGAGTTGGTCGTCGACCAGCTGCCTTCGACGCCGAGCCGCAAGGTTCCGCTACAGTTCGGCGGACGGCTCGTGATGGGCGCGCTGGCCGGGGCCGCGATCGGCGCTTCCGCCGGCACGCTTGTTGTGGGCGCGGTCCTCGGCGCGATGGGTGCCATCGCTGGAACCCTGGGCGGTGCCGTCGCGCGGGCGCGGCTCGCCGTCGCCTTCGGCCGCGACCGGCCGGCCGCCTTGATCGAGGACGCAGTCGCGATCGTCGGTGCGCTTCTGATTATGCTCGCTTTGCGATGAGCGATTTCGCAAGGCGATAACCGGGCCCGGATCAGCCTGCCGCCAGTCTCGCCTGCTCGACGCGCCGGAACGGCACCGCGCGATCGAACCCTTTGAGGCGCGCCGACTCTGTAGTCATCGCAAGATCTTCAAGCAGCCGCACGACGTCGCGATCCTCGAGCATCGCATCCGACAGTACGATGTCGCCGCCGCGGCTTTCGCCCTGCAGCCGCGCCGCCATGTTCACCGTGCCGCCGAAGTAATCGAGCCGCTCGTTGAGCGTCACGGCGATCGTCGGCCCGCAATGCAGTCCGAGCTTGATCACGATATCGTCGCCGCGATGCTGCTTGTTGAAATCGGCAACCTTGCACTGGATGGCGAGCGCCGCGCGCATCGCATCGGCGGGATCGCTGAAGGCCGCCATCACAGCATCGCCGATCGTCTTGATGAGCGCGCCGTCATGCTCGCGCACCGTCGCCGCGAGGAACGCGAAATGATCGCGTACCAGGTGATAGGCGGCCGCATCGCCGACCCGTTCGTAGAGCGCGGTCGAGCCTTTGAGGTCGGTGAACATCAGCACGATGCGCTGGATGCCGACATCGTCGCCCGGCCGCAGCGTCTCGGCCGAGAACAGGTCGCGGAACGTCTGGCGCGTCGTGATCCTGTCGGCGGTCAGCGCATCCGCGACCCAGTGCCGGCTCTCGACGATGAACGTGCGCGGCCGCGTGCTGTCGTTGACGAGGCGCATGCGGCCGGGTTCGCCTCCCGCGTCCGTATCGATCGCACCTGCCTCGATCGCACCGCCCGCATCGATCCTGAACAGCGGCAGCATCTCGCCGTCGATCTCGATGTCGCGCTCGTCGCCGGGTTCGAGCGTGCGCAGCCGGTAGGGACCGGGCTCGAAACTGGCCGGCACGTCGCGCGTCGCGTTCGCCGGCATTGTCACATGCAGGCGCACATGCGGGGCGCTCATCGGGCCGAACAGGCAGTACTCGCCGCCGCCGATCGGTCGGATCGAGGCCGCCGGCCGGAACACCGCCTCGACATTCTTCGCGAAGTCGCGGCCGTAATCGACGTTACATGTGCCGCAATGCGCGCCGGTCGGTAACGAGTCGAGACCGGATGCGACCTCTTTCGGCGCCCGGCAGCGCGGACAGAGAATGTTCCACTGCATGTCGAGCAGACCGGATTTCACCGCCTGCAGGCAGAGGTCGATCGCCTGCGACGGCGGCGCGTTCCAGCGGCGCGCCAGCGCGAGCGGCCGGATCGACATCATGTCGACATCCTGCGCGCTGCGGATGAAATCGCCGAGCTTCCGCGCCAGCCCGTGGCCGAACGGCGTCGCCTCGATGCGCGCGACCGCCTCGTCGATCCGCGCCTGCGCACCCTTCGGCAGCATTGGCGGTGGATGCTGGAACGGCTCGTCGCGTTGGCCGAGTGCGAATTGATGCGCGTCCTTCGCGAGCTTCGAAAAATTCTTGAACGCGCCGCGAAAGAACGTACCCGAATGCAACATCGCCCAGCCGAGCGGTCCGGCCGGCGCCGACGTGATCGTGTAGCGTCCGAACAAGCCGGCCGCGTCGCGATCGAGTTCGAAATGAGCGATCAGCGAGGCCAGCGGTCCGGTCTGGAAATAGCGCGCATGCTCGAACCAGCGGTTCGTGACCCAGTTGACCGGCAGATCTTCCCAGCGCAACCGGAACGGCCCGACCTTGGCGGCCCCGAAATAGCGCACCGACCCGTCCGGCTGCGGTTCTTCGACGATCGTATGGCGCGGCAGGGCGGCCGCTTCGTTGAACCGCGCCGTGTCCGCGAGGCTCTCCCAGATCGCAGTTTCGTCGGCGCCGTCGAAACGCCACACAACACTGCGGCTGAGCGCCTTGCTCATTGTTTTTCGCTACGCGGCAGCGCGGGAATCTCGCCCAGCCAGCCTTGCGCCGACCGGCACCACACCTGCCGCTGCGGCGCCAGTTGCGCGCGCTGTTTGATCGTGCCGACGCGAATGCCGAACTGCTTCGGCCCCCCGCCCGCCCCCTCGCCCGCCCCCTCCTCCACCGACGTCGCATAGAGATGCGCGCCGCAATCGCCGCAGAAGACCTGCGCGCGTTTGGCGCCGCTATCGGCGATACGGACATAGGTCTTCGGCGTACCGGACAAAAGCTCGAAGGATTCTTCCGGCGTGCGCACCGACACCCGGAACGCGGTGCCGGAGATCGTCTGGCAATCGGTGCAATGACAGATCAGCACCAGCGCCGGGTCGATCTCCGCCCGGTAGGTGATCCGCCCGCAATGGCATCCACCGGCGACCTGCATGGTTTCTCCCTTCTGCCCGCCACTCTGTTTATCCGGCCGGGCGACCCCCTATTGCCGGCTTGTTCCGCCGGCCCCAACAGTATGGAGCCATGCGGCGCCAACGGCGATATGCTAGAGAAACGCTGCTTTTCAACCAGGGTTCGCGAATGGCCACTGCCGACCAGCCCAAACCGCTTCGCGCCCGCGCCGGCAAGGCGCTCCGAGGCCGGATCGACGTGCCGGGCGACAAGTCGATCTCGCACCGGGCCCTGATGCTGGGCGCGCTCGCTGTCGGCCGCAGCCGGATCGAGGGTCTGCTCGAGGGTGAGGACGTGCTCAATACCGCGCGTGCCATGCGGGCGCTCGGCGCCGGCATCGTGCGCGACGCAACCGGCCACTGGCTGGTCGACGGTGTCGGCATCGGCGGTCTCGCCGAACCGGACGACCTGCTCGATTTCGGTAATGCCGGCACCGGCGTGCGGCTCGCGCTCGGCCTGCTCGCCGGCCATCGCTTGACCGCGTTCGTCACC
>JBBDWW010000171.1:0-5622 GCA_040902645.1 Dongiaceae bacterium
CGATGCACAGCTTCTACCTGCGCAACATGTACCAGGAGAACAAGCTGTTCGAGCCGGGCGGCATCAAGCTCGCCGGCATTCCGATCGACCTCCGCAAGGTCGCCCTGCCGGTCTTCATGCTGTCAACCCGCGAGGACCATATCGCCCCGTGGAAGGCGACATACGCGGCCACGCAGCACTTCAAGGGCCCGACCAAATTCGTGCTGGCCGCTTCGGGCCATATCGCCGGCGTGATCAATCACCCCGATGCCAACAAATATAATTTCTGGACCGGCAAATCGCTGCCGGCAGATCCCGACGCCTGGCTTGAGACCGCCGAGCAGCATCCCGGCTCCTGGTGGCCGGAATGGTCGAAATGGGTCGCGAAGCATGGCGGCGGACAGATTCCCGCGCGCAAGCCGGGCGACGGAAAACTGAAGCCGATTGAGGACGCGCCCGGCTCCTACGCGAAGGTCAAGGCGCACTAACGCCTCGTTCTTTCCCGAATTCCGCCATGTTCGCGGGCGACAACGCGCCCATGCAAAAACTCATCGTACTCCTCGCGATCGGCGCGATTGCGTATGCCGCCCCGCTCGCCTCCTCGCCTGCTGCCCCGAGCACCCTGGCTGCGGCCAATCCGGGCTGGAATGTCGTGCCCGCACCGACCGACGGTCCGGCGTTCCCGGCGGCGACCGCCGTCACACCCGATGGCTATCGCCTTTATGTTTGGTCGCGCGAGGACAAGCGCGGCCGTCAGGTATTCGCCGAGTTGCACCCGCCGGCGGGCACCGGTTTCAGCGGCGATATGCCGCGCTGGCGCATCGACAATAGCGAGACGGTCGATACCGACGAGATCCGTCGCGCCGGCGAAGAGCGTGACATGCTCTGGGGTTTCACCGGCGACACCGTGTCGATCTGGATGCTCTGGCTTGGCGACGCCGTCGTGCCCGCGGACGATCCGGCGCATCGCTGGCTCTCCGGCCATTTGCTCGAGGTCTCGATCGAACTCGCCGATGGCAGCGACCGCACGATCGTCTTCCCCATGGCGGGTGCCGGCATGGCAATCGAAGCGGCCGGCGAAATTCGCGCCGAATAGACGGCGCCGAATTCTCTTCGCGATCCGATAGACCTGCGGTCCTAAAGCCCCGCCACGAGATAGCGCGCCGCGATTTCGGCATAGTAGGTGGCGGAATCGCGGTTGCCTGCCATTTCGGCCGGCGAGAGATCGCGCATTTTCTTGGCCGGCCGCCCGGCCCAAAGCTCGCCGCGCGGCACGCGCTTGCCCGGCGTCACCAGCGCACCGGCTGCAACCATTGCATCGGTCTCCACGACCGCCGCGTCCATCACGGTTGCGTTCATGCCGACGAAGGCGAAATCCTCGAGCACGCAGGCATGCAGCATCGCCATATGGCCGACCGTCACGTCGCTGCCGATCAGGGTCGAAAATCCCGGCGCACCGCGCCCGCCATCCTCCTGATGATTGACGTGGATAATCGTGCCGTCCTGGATGTTGGTGCGCTCGCCGATGCGCAGCAGATTGCCGTCGGCCCGCAGCACGCAGCCATACCAGATGCTCGATCCGGTACCGATCACCACGTCGCCGAGCAGCAATGCCGTTTCGGCGATGAACGCGCCGCGCGCGATCGTCGGTTCGTGCCCCTCGAAGACCCGGATGATGCCGCTCATGCGTTCCAATCGCTCAACGAAATCGCGCTCACGGAAACAGCGGTTGCTGGTCGAGAGCCGTGGTCTCGGCGAAGCCGGCCATCAGGTTCATGTTCTGAACCGCCTGGCCCGAGGCTCCTTTCACCAGATTGTCGATCACCGAAACGATGATCGCGCGGTCTTTCAGCCGGTCGTCGAACGCGTTGATCAGGCAATGGTTGGCACCGCGCACATGGCGGGTCGCCGGTATCTGGCCTTCCGGCAATACCGCGACGAACGGTTCCGCCGCATAACGTTCGGCAAGACAGGCGCGCAACGACGCAGCCCCGCCGTTCTTGGTCAGCCGCACATAGATCGTCGCAAGGATGCCGCGGCTCATCGGCATCAGATGCGGCGTGAAATTCACCTTGATCGGCCGGCCCGCCGCCTGCGACAGCCCCTGCTCGATCTCCGGCGCATGGCGATGGCTCGCGATGCCGTAGGCGTGGATGCCCTCGGTCACCTCGGCATAAAGCGATCCCTGCTTCACATCGCGCCCCGCACCTGAAACGCCCGATTTCGCATCGACGATGATGTCGTCGGCATCGATCAGCCCGGCTTCAATCAACGGCACCAGCGGCAACTGCGCCGAGGTCGGATAGCAGCCGGGATTGGCCACCAGCCGCGCCGGCCGGATCGCCTCGCGATTGAGTTCGCTGAGCCCGTAGACGGCCTCACGCTGGAGTTCAGGCGCACGATGTTCGTGCCCGTACCATTCGGCGTAGGACGCGACATCGTCGAGCCGGAAATCGGCCGAGAGATCGACCACGCGAACGCTGCGCGGCAGAGCGGCGATCACATCCTGCGTCGTGCCGTGCGGCAGGCCGCAAAAAGCGAGATCGATGCCCGACCAGTCGACCTCGTCGATCTTGACCAGCGGCGGCAGATCGAGCCGGCCGAGATGCGGGAAGACCTCGGCCATCGGTTTGCCGGCCTGCCGATCGGCGGTCAGCGCGCGCAATTCGACCTGCGGATGGCGCGCGAGCAGGCGCACCAGTTCGGCGCCGGTATAGCCGCTGGCGCCGAGGATCGCGATCCGAAGCCGGTTGCTGGTCATGAGGGTCTCTCCGTTGCGGCCGCAATGCACCATGAACCGCCGCCACAGGCAAGCGTTCCGGCAAACCGGTCGCGAGGGCTGCGCTCGTCAGCGCCCGTTCGGCGCGGCGCGAGTCCGGCGCTCGCTGCGGAGAACCCGTTCGATCAGCCTCATGAATCGATCCGCCTTGCGGCGATAGGCGCGTTTCGATTCCGGCGTCCGGTCGGCAGCTCCGCCGTGATCGCCCCGCTCGATGCGGCGATTGAGCCCAACGATCGCACCGAGCAGAAGCTGTCGCGAGGGCGTCATCATCGGGATCGCATTCGCTGCCGCCCAATCGCCGGCAGCCCCGAGAAAACGCCGCTCGACCTCTTCATCGACGCTGCACAGCCGCGCGATATCCGAGAACGTCATGCCGATGCCGCCATGTTCCCAGTCGAGCAGATAAAGATGCTGCTGCGCCGGGAGCAGATTGGTCGGCGTCAGGTCGCCGTGCACGAGGCTGCGCATCACGCTCGTATGGGCATGCGGATCGCCGAGGATTTCACGCTGGACGAATGCAACCGTGCCATTGGGCACGACGAAACCGAAATTGCGGGCGTGCGCCTCAAGCATCGCCAGTTCGCGGCTTGCATCCACGATCGCGTGCAACGGCACCAGGGCGAACTCGTTTGCCCGGTAAAAATCGAACAGCGCGCTGCCCGCATCGGCGGGCAATCGGCCCCGATTGGTCATCGTCTCGCGATCCGCGATCAATTCTTCAACAATGAAATGCCCGCTTCCGATCGCGCCATGCGCCTGCAGCGCCGGCACACCGACCCGGTTGGTGCCATGCAGCCGCATGCGAATCGCCGCCTCGTTTGCGACATTGCGCGAGGACATATCGTTCCCCGGTCGCGAGACCTTGAAAGTGACCGCGCGATCGCAATAGAAGCCGCGAATCTGCGTCTTGAAGCTGAGCAGATCGGCATGCACGCCGCTTTGCAGGAATTGCAGCCGCCGCGGGATCAGCCGGTCGAACCGGCGCCGACTGGCGACGAGCCCGACATAGCGCAGCCAGAACGGCTGCTCGCCCCAGCGTGTGGCCGGCCGATGCAGCAGCGTGTCGGCAATCGCGGTGCGGCCGGTCCAGAGGTGACGGCGATGCGGCACGGCACGCCCATCGAGACCGGCATGCCGCTCGACGTCGCGCACGGCTTCGATCGCTGCCGCGACCCAGCCCCCGTTCCCTGCCCCCCCGGCCATAATCGGCAGACTACCCGTGCGACCGGAATGCGCCTAGCGACTTCGCACGCGCATCGCCATGGCTGGCAGTTGGCGGGAGCGGCCTCAGCCCCTAGGCTGACCCGCCATCTCCGGCTTCCCATCGCTGCCGAACGGTGCCATGCCGAAAAAACCCGTGGGCCATTCCACCGCCGGTCCCGCGCCTGGGATCGTCTGGAACGAACCGGCCGAGATACCGGTCGCCTTCGCCAAGCCGGTCATGGCGCGGCTCCAGGAGTTCTGCGCCGACCGCGAGCGGAGCTGGCTGCTTGCGCGCATCCGGTTCGGTTCCTTCGTCGATCCCAAGCACAAGATCCTCTATATCGACACGCCGAAAGTGGCGAGCACCGCCATCCTGCGATTCTTCAACGACCTCTATGGCCGCACTGTCGTTCGCCCGTTCACCGGCCGGCTGCGCGAGACCAAACCCGAGATGTTTATTCATTCGCGCAAGAACGCGGCCCTGCATCCGCTTTCGGCGATGCCGGTTGCGTTGCAGCCGGAAATTCTCGAATCGGACGAATGGCTGCGCTTCGCCTTCGTGCGCAATCCGTTCACGAGAATCTTCTCGTTCTGGCTCAACAAGCTGTTCCTCGTCGAACCGGATTACGAACAAGCCTTCGCGCTGCTCGGCCGGAAGCTGCCCGACCGTCTCACGCGGCCAGAAGATTCGATCCTGTTCGGCGAATTCGTGCGCGGCATCGTGGCACGGCTCGACCCGACGGGCCCGGATCAGCATCTGATGCTGCAGGAACGGCTGTTGCTGCCGTCGTTCTTCAATCTCAACCATATCGGCAAGATCGAAAACTTCGCCGAGGATTTCGCGGTCGTGATCGAACAGGTACGCCGGCACGGCGGCACGGCCGCGATGCCAGAGCGGCGCAACCCGTCGCTCGAAGATTGGCGCCAGTTCTACGAACCCGATCTGGCGGAAATCGTCGCGGAGCGTTATCGCGGCGATTTCACGCGGTTCGGTTACGAGCCCAGGATCGATGCCAAGATCCTGCGCGCCGCGAAGAAGACACCCGGCATCCAGTCGCTGCGCGACCGCATTGATCTTTATGATGAAATCATGCAGCGCAACCGTTTGCTGGGGCGGATCTACGAAATGGAACTGGGCGCTGCCCGTATGAGCATCCGGCTGAACCGGGAGTCCGGCGCGTAACGCACCGGTAGCTGTGGGGCCGCCGGACCAATCACGTTGGGGTCAAAGAAAAAGGGCCGGAACGATGTCCGGCCCTTTTCGGTCTCTGTGATGCCTGCGATCAGCGCTTCGAGAACTGGAAGCTGCGGCGGGCTTTCGCCTTGCCGTACTTCTTGCGCTCGACCACGCGCGCGTCGCGGGTGAGGAAACCGCCGGCCTTGAGCACCGGCCGCAGCCCCGGCTCGAAATAGGTCAGCGCGCGCGAGATGCCGTGTCGCACCGCACCGGCCTGACCCGAGAGCCCGCCGCCGGTCACCGTGCAGACCACGTCATACTGATTGACGCGGCCGGCCACGAGGAACGGCTGATTGATAATCATGCGCAGAACCGGCCGTGCGAAATAACGCTCGAACTCGCGGGCATTGACCTTGATGCGGCCGCTGCCCGGCTTGATCCAGACGCGCGCGACGGCGTTCTTGCGCTTGCCGGTCGCATA
>JBBDWW010000172.1:0-5622 GCA_040902645.1 Dongiaceae bacterium
CGTTCGAGACGATGTGCATGACGTGAGAGTAGTTCTCGATCTTCATCTTCTCGGTGACGCGCACGCTGCCGATCTGCGCCACGCGCCCGACATCGTTGCGGCCGAGATCGAGCAGCATCAGATGTTCGGCGAGCTCCTTCGGATCCGCCAGCAGATCGGCGGCATTGGCGCGATCCTCGTCGCCGGTCGCACCGCGCGGGCGCGTGCCGGCGATCGGGCGGATCGTCACCGTGCCGTCGCGCAGGCGCACCAGAATTTCGGGGCTCGAGCCAACGACCGAAAACTTGTCGAAATCGAGATAGAACAGGAACGGAGACGGGTTGAGCCGGCGCAGCGAGCGGTAAAGCGCGATCGGCGGCAGCGCGAACGGCATCGAGAATCGCTGCGAGAGCACGACCTGGAATATATCGCCGGCGAGAATGTACTCCTTCGCCCGCGCGACCATCGCGTGATACTGCTCGCGCGTGAGGTTCGATCCGGGTTCCGGCACAGAGAGCGTCGCATCCTCGCGGCTCTGCCGTCCCGGCAAACTGCGATCGAGGTCGGCAACGACATCGGACAGCCGTTCAAGCGCCTGGTTATAGGCGGCGCGCGCGCCGAGTTGCCCGTCCGGGCGCGCCGGCGTCACCAGCGTCATATGGTCTTCGATATTGTCGAAGATCGCGATCACCGTCGGCCGCACGAACATGCCTTCGGGCAAGGCCAGCGGATCGGGTTTGTCGGTCGGCAGCCGTTCGATCAGCCGTACCATGTCGTAACCCATATAGCCGAACAGGCCGGCCGCCATCGGCGGCAGCTTCTCCGGCAAATCGACTTTGCATTCCTCGATCAGCGCGCGCAGGGAATCGAGCGTCGGCCTGGTGTCCTTGACGAACGCGTCCGGCTCGAACCGCGCCTGGCGATTGACCTCGGCAACAGGGCCGCTGCAGCGCCAGATCAGATCGGGTTTCAGGCCGATAAACGAGTAGCGACCGCGCACGGCGCCGCCTTCGACCGATTCCAGGAGGAAACTATAGGGCCGTCCGTCCGCGAGCTTGAGCATCGCTGAGACCGGCGTTTCGAGATCGGCGACCAGCCGCGTCCAGACAAGCTGCGGCCGGCCGGAATCCCAGCCGGCGGCGAATTTCTCGAAATCGGGTTCGAAGCGGGCCATCGCGTGGCTCAGAACTGTTCTTCTGCTTCGAGCGCCGCTTCGTCGATTTCGACCGGATAGCGAACGCGCAACGCATTCACCATGCTGGTGACGATGTCGCCCGCGACACCCGCTTTCATCTGGTCGCGCAGCGCATCGACGAGTTCGGCTTCGGCCGTTCGATCGGCCGGCGTCACGTCCTTGAGCACCGCAACGACGAAACCGCCGGTGACCGGGCCGGCGATCGCGGCGCCCGGTGCGAGCGCGAAGAGACCGCCGGTCAAGGACGAGGGCAGGTTGGCCGCGCTGTCGCCCTGGGTGCGGGTCAAGGGCGTGCTGGTCGCAACCGGCAGACTTTCTTCCGCCGCGATCGTCGCAAGCGGCCTGCCGGCATTGACGCGATCGGCGATCGCATTCGCCTTTTCCTCGGCGAGGCGCAGCCGCTCCTGTTCGGCCCAGGCCGCGAGTACATCGACACGAATCTCGTCGAGCGGACGCAGCGCCGGCGGGTTCACGCCGTTCACCTGCACGATTGCATAGCCGTTGCCATCGGGATCTTCGGCCAGCAGGCTGGTCTCGCCGGACTCGGTTGCGAAGGCGAGGCTGGCGATGAAGCCGGCCGGATCGTCGGCAACGACCGGATTGCCGTCGGGCCCGGTGCCATAGGCATCGATCGCCTCGACCGGCACGGCTTCGATCCCCGCCGCCGACGCGGCATCGGCGAGCGATGCGCCGGCGGCGAGTTCGTCGTCGATCAGATTGGCGGCTTCGATCATGCGATCGACCGAGATCTGCTGAATCATTTCCTGTTCGAGAAGATCGCGCACATCCTCGAAGCTCGGCGAATGGGCGGGCGTGATCGCGTTGACGCGGATCACATGGAAGCCGAGCGGCGTCTCGATCGGGCCGGCGATGGCGTCCTTCTCGGTCGCAAAGGCGGTCTCGACCAGTACGGCGAGATCGCCGGCAAGATCGGTCATCTCCATTTCGCCGAGATCGACCGGCCCCGAACCCGTCAGCTCCTGCGAGACGGCGTTGAAGTCTTCGCCTTCATTGATCCGCTCGACGCCGGCCGCCGCGCTCTCGCCATCGGCAAACAGAATCTGTTCGACGGTACGCCGTTCGGGCTGATCGAACTCCGCACGCCGCGCCTCGTATTCTTCGCGAAGCTGCGCCTCATCGATCAGGATCGTGCTTGCGACACTCTCCTCCGTCAGGCGGAGATATTCGATGCTGCGATACTCGGGTGCCATGAAACGATCGGGATTCGCCTGGTGATAGGCATCGAGCGTCGCATCGTCCGGCGGCGTCGGCTCGGGGAACGCACCGGCCGAGATCAGCAGCGTGTCGGCGGTGCGCTTCTCCGCGCGATAGTCATAAATGAGGTTCACCAGCGCATCGCTCGGATGCGCGCCCGCGGTCGCGGCGATCAACAACTGGTCGCGCATGATTTCGCGCCGCAGCGTTTCGATCAGGCCCGCCTCGTTGAGATTGGCGCGGCGCATCATCTCGTTGAGCCGTCCCATATCGATATTGCCGGCGGCGTCGACCAGGCCCGGTTCGGAGGCGAGCCGCGACATCGCCTGGCTTTCGGATGCCGTCACACCGAGATCCTCGGTGTAATTGTCGTAGAGGGTGCGGTTGACCAACGTCTGCACGGCCGAATCCATCAATCCCATCGAACGCGCGCGTTCGGCGTCGATCGTCGTGCCGAAGGCTTCGCTCACCTGGTCGGTCAGGTTGCTGAACTCGCGATCGACCTGGTCGCGATAGAGCTTCGCATCGCCCACCCGAATGACCGGCGCGATGACAGTGCGGCTGCGCAGCAAGTCACCCGGCCCGAGGCTGACGATCAGGCCGCCGCCCACAAGGATGCCCATGGCCCCCAGCACCCATTTGGCAACCTTCGATTTCATGGCGATCATCATGGCGGTCTGTCTCTTCCGTACGTGCTCTTGTGTGCAGGAATTTGCCGCGGTTCGCGGGCCCGGCCCGAAGCGCGCGGCATGATAGGAGCCGGATTCCATAGCGGCAACCGGCGATTGGCGCGCTGCGGCGGCCATGCTAGGACGCGCCAGCGGCGGAAAACGGGAGCGGAGCAGCGATGGGCAAGGGCAGGGCGGCTGGGGGAAAGCTGATCGCCGGTAACTGGAAGATGAACGGGTTGCGCGCCGATGGCGTGGCGCTCGCCTCGGCCATCGCGGACTGGGCGCGCCAGCAGGGCGGCGTTGCCTCGACATTGCTGCTGTGCCCGCCGGCCACGCTGCTGACGGCAGTGGGTGCTGCCATCGCCGGCAGCCCTGTCTTACTCGGCGCCCAGGATTGCAATTCCGCTGCCAAAGGTGCCCATACCGGCGATATCGCAGCGCCGATGCTGGCCGATCTCGGCTGCCGCTATGTGATCGTCGGCCATTCGGAGCGGCGCCAGAACCATCATGAAAACGATGCGCTGGTCGCTACGAAGGCCGTCGCGGCTCATAAGGCCGGGCTGATCGCCATCGTCTGTGTCGGGGAAACCGAGGCGGAGCGCGATCGCGGCGAAGCGCTTGCGGTCGTTTCGCACCAGATCGAGGGTTCGCTGCCCGAGGGTGCGACGGCGGAAAACAGCGTAATCGCTTACGAACCGGTCTGGGCGATCGGGACCGGGCGGGTGCCGGCGGCGTCCGATATCGGCGACATGCATGCCCATATGCGCCGCCTGGTCACCAGGCGGCTGGCCGACGGCGCCGATCTTCGTCTGCTCTATGGCGGCTCGGTCAAAGCCGACAATGCCGCCGAACTGCTGGCGATCGCCGACGTGGACGGCGCGCTGATCGGCGGGGCCAGCCTGGATGCCAAGGCCTTCACCGGCATCGCGGCGGCGGCCCGCTGAGCCTCGAGGTCCGGCCCCCTAGCATCGGGAGGCCGAACGCGCTAAAAGGCCGGCCGCTGCGATCCACGCCGGGTTAAGCCTTTTCGGCCCGGATCGCGCCATCGCCGCAACGTCCAACCGACCGCCGAAGGCGTCCATGCAAGAAGTCCTCCTCGTCATCCATCTGCTGATCGCGATCGCGTTGATCGGCGTGATCCTGGTGCAGCGTAACGAGGGCGGAGCGGGGCTCAGCGGCCTCGGCGGTGGTGGGGGTGGTGGTGGCGCCGGCGGCATGGCCGGATTCATGACCGGGCGCGGCCAGGCCAATCTGCTGACGCGGCTGACCGCCGGGCTGGTGGTCGCCTTTTTCGTGACGTCGATCACGCTCGGCATACTGGCGAGCGGTGGCTCGCAGCAGCCGTCGCTGTTCGATCAGCTCCAGTTGCCGACCGGGACGACGACCGAAGAGCCGGCGACCGCGGAAGAGCCGGCCGCCGCCGATTCGGTGCCCGTGGAACCCGAGTCTGACGCACCGAGCGTGCCGGTCAGCGAATAGCCGCCGCGCGCGGCCTCGAAATCATTGAACAATTCGTCGGGCGCAACGCGGTGCTTGCGGCCGGCCGGGTATCCGCGCCATAAGGCAAGTCCATGACGCGGTTTATCTTCATCACCGGCGGCGTGGTCTCCTCTTTGGGCAAGGGTCTTTCGGCAGCAGCGCTCGGCGCGCTGCTGCAGGCGCGCGGCTACAAGGTCCGCCTGCGCAAGCTCGATCCCTATCTCAATGTCGATCCGGGCACGATGAGCCCGACGCAGCATGGCGAGGTCTACGTCACCGACGACGGCGCCGAAACCGATCTCGATCTCGGTCATTACGAGCGGTTCACCGGCGTCTCCTCCAAACGCAGCGATAACGTGACCACCGGGCGCATCTATTCGAATGTGATCGCACGCGAGCGGCGCGGCGATTATCTCGGCGGCACTGTGCAGGTCATTCCGCATGTCACCGATGCGATCAAGGAATTCATCCGCGCCGATATCGGCGACGAGAATTTTGTCCTTTGCGAGATCGGCGGTACGGTCGGCGACATCGAGAGCCTGCCGTTCCTCGAAGCAATCCGGCAACTCGGCAACGAGCTCGGCAAGGAGCGCTCGGTATTCGTGCATCTGACGCTCCTGCCGTACATTCCGTCGGCCGGTGAACTCAAGACGAAACCGACGCAGCATTCCGTCAAGGAGTTGCAATCGGTCGGTATCCAGCCCGATATCCTGCTCTGCCGCTGTGACCGGCCGATCCCGGCCGAGGCGCGACGCAAGATCGCGTTGTTCTGCAATATCAAACCGGAATCGGTGATCCCGGCACTCGACGTCGACACGATCTATCGTGTGCCGATCGCCTATCACGCGGAAGGATTCGATACGCAGGTCTGCCGTTATTTCGGGCTCGCGACGCACGAGCCGGATCTCAGCGGCTGGCATCGCATCGTCGACCGGCTGGTGCAGCCGGAGGGCGAGGTGACCATCGCCGTCGTCGGCAAGTATGTTTCGCTGCTCGATTCCTACAAATCTTTGTCCGAAGCGCTGACCCATGGCGGGATCGCCAACAACACGCGGGTCAATCTCAACTGGATCGATTCCGAAA
>JBBDWW010000173.1:0-5610 GCA_040902645.1 Dongiaceae bacterium
GTCGGAAAACCAGAACGCGAGCAGCGGGCGTGGATCGGTCTCTGCGCTCACGCCCCCAGCTCGTTGACGCCGAGAATGCCCTGAACGGCCGGTCGCGCGCGAACCGCGGCAGCCAAGCGCGCGACGCCCGGAAAGCGATCGGCAATGCCCGGGCAGCTCTCCTGCCAGTTCGACAGCATGAAAGCGAAGGCATCGGGGACGGAGAAGCGCTCGCCGAGGAAATAGGGTCCGTGCGCGCCGAGATGGCGATCGACACGGCCCCACAAGGTCGCGATGTCGTTCATGGCGCTGTCGATCACCGCCTGCTTGCCGGCCGGATCGGTCGTGTGACGCTCGGGATAATAAAACCGCAGGATCGCTGGCTGCAGCGTGTTGGTGAGGAAAACGAGCCATTGTAGCGCGCCGCCCAGTTGCGGATCGCCCGATGGTGGCAGCAAGGCCGCCTGCTTGTAGCGATCGGCGAGCAGCAGGCAGATCGCGGCGGATTCAGTCACGACCTGTTTGTCGTCGGCCACAAGGGTCGGCACCTTGCCGCCGGGATTGAGTTTCAGGTAGTCGGCCGTGCGGGCAACGGCGAGGTCGACCGGCACCAGCTCGTAAGGCTGCCCCGCTTCCTCGAGGCAGATCTGCGGTGCGAGCGCGGCGCTGTTCGGCGCCCAGTAAAGCGTATACATCGATGGCATCCTCCCGAGATCGCCAGGCCACATGGTGACCGGCCGCCATGGTCTGTCAAGCACGGGCCCGGCCGCAGATTGGGCCGCCGACCGGGCTGCGGTTCAGGCCGCTTGCGGTTTGCGTCCGCGGCGCAACAGGAATTGCGAGCCCAGCAGCATCGCCAGGGAAACGGCCAGCACCACCGTTCCGATCGCGTTGATCTCGGGCGTCACGCCGCGCCGGATCGAGGCGAACACATAGATCGGCAAGGTCGTCTTCGAACCGGCGACGAAGAACGCGATCACGAAATCGTCAAAACTGAATGTGAAACTGAGCAGAAAGCCGGCGATGACGGCGGGCAGTAACTGCGGCAAAACAACCTGGCGGAATGTGCCCCATGGCGTCGAATAGAGATCGGCCGAGGCTTCGACCAGCGTGCGATCCATGCCGGAGAGCCGGGCCCGCACGATGACGATGACGAGCGCCATCGTGAACAGGGCGTGCGCGGCGATGATCGAACCGTAACCGAGCCCCAACTGCGGCGGCGCGGTGCCCGGCCAGAACGAGGCGATCGCGGTATTGGCCAGTTCGAAGACGGTGACCAGCGCGATCAGCGTCGAGATGCCGATCACGATGCCCGGCACCATGATCGCGACATAGGTCACGCCATCGAACAGGGTGCGGAGCGGCCCGTGGACGCGCTGCAGTGCGAGCGCCGCCATGGTGCCGAACACGGTTGCCAGTGTCGCGCTGGTGCCGGCAATGATCAGGCTGTTGACGACCGCACCCATGACAAAAGGGTTTGCCGCCGCCTTGCCGTACCATTCCGTGGAGAAGCCCTGGAAGTCGCTGGCATTGAGCCCGCTGTTGAAGCTGAACAGCACGATCAGAACGACCGGCGCATAGAGAAAGATGTAAACCGCTATCGCGTAGGCGCGCATCGGCGGTCCCCGTCAGATCAGCGATACGTCGCGACTGCCCGGACGGCGTGTCGCGCGCAGATAGAGCGTGACGGTGATCAGCATGATCAGCACGAGCGCGATCGCGACCGCGGAACCGTAAGGCCAGTTGCGCGATTGCAGGAACAGGTCGACCAGCGCATTGCCGATGAAGAACACCTTGCCGCCGCCGAGCAAAGCCGGAATCAGGTATTCGCCCATCAACAGGATGAATACCAGCATCGACCCGGTGACGACGCCGGGTGCCGAGAGCGGCAGCGTCACCTGCAGAAACGTGCGCAAGGGCGGTGCGCCGAGATCGTGCGAGGCCTCGAGCAGCCGTTTGTCGAGCCGTTCCAGGCTGACGAAGATCGGAAACACCATGAGCGGCAGATACCCGTAGACGATGCCGACCAGCACCGCGAAGGGCGTGTTGATCAGCCGCACATCGCCGAAGCCGAGCCACTCGATCACGGCGGGAATGCCGCGCCCGCCCAGAATGAAGATCCAGGCATAAGTGCGGATCAGGAAACTGGTCCAGAACGGCACAATCACCAGTACGAGCAGCAGCAACCGCCGCCGCGGCCCGACCTTGACGGCAAGCCAATAGGCAAGCGGGTAGGCGGCCAGAAGGCAGATCGCGGTTCCGATCGGGGCCAATACCAGCGTGTTGCGGAACGCGGCCCAGCGCGCCGGCAGGTTCAGATAGTTCTCAAAGGTGAAACCGGCCTGATAGCCGCCGGCCGCATGCCGTTCGCCGAAACTGAAGACGATGACGACGGCGAGCGGCAGCACCAGCAGCAGCAGGAACCAGAGCGTGCTCGGGGCCAAGAGGGCCGCCGTGATCACACGTCCGCGTCGTTCCGCCGCCGCCAGGCCGTCGCTCGCCGCCATGATCGTCTGGCTCAGGCCGACTTGAACCGGGCCATCACTTCGGCCCGGAGCGGATCGGTCAGCGTGGCCGCCGCCCCGAACTCGAGCGCCGATAGCAGATCCGCCGCCGGATAGAGGATCGGGTCGGACAGGAGTTCCGCCGGCAGCAGTTCGTTGGTACGCGAATCCGCCGTCGGATAGCCGTGTGCGAGCACTTCGCGCGCGTTGACCGCCGGATCGAGCAGATAGTTGATGAGCGCGTAGCCTGCCTCGCGATGCGGTGCACCCCGCGGCACGGCGAAGAAGTCGGACCAGAGTTCGCCGCCTTCCTTGCCGAGCACGTAGATGATCTCGGGAATGTCGCGATTGAGCTGCTTGCCATCGCCGGTCCACGCGACCGACATCCACGCATCGCCGTTGCGCATCGAGGGCTGATAGTCGCTGTTGATCGCAAACAGATGCGGTTTGGCATCGAGCAGCAGCTTCTCGGCTTCGGCCAGTTCGTTCGGATCGACCGAGTTGAACGAATAGCCGAAATATTTGAGCGCATTGCCGATGGTGGTGAGCTGGTAGTCGTGTACCATCGTACGGCCGCTATAGTCGGTCATCGAGAGATCCCAGAATTGCTTCCAGGTCGTCATCTCGTGCGTGACATTAGCAGTGTTGACGACGAAGCCGGTCGTGCCCCAGTTCTTCGGCACGGCATAGACCGTTCCGTTGACCGAGCCGGCATCGGTGAAGCGGCTTTCATAGGCGCCCGCATCGAAATTCGGCAGCATGGCCAGATCGAGCGGTTCGATCAGGTCGAGATCGACATAGGTGGTGATCGTGTAATTGGTCGGCACGAACACGTCCCAGCCGGTGCCGCCGGCCTGCAATTTGGCCAGCATTTCCTCGTTCGAACCGAACACGCTGACCTCGACATTGACGCCGGTCGCCTCGGTGAACGACGTGAAATTCTCGGGGTCGTGATAGTTGGGCCAGGTGGTCAGCGACACCCGGTCGCCGAGTTCCTGCGCGTGGAGCTGCCGGCGTCCCGCGAGTTGCGGCATGGCCGTCGCGATCGTTGCCGTGGCGAGGCCAAGGCCGGTGCTGCCGAGGAACTGGCGGCGCGAAATCGAGCCCCGTTTCCAGCGCCAGAGCTGATGCATGAAATCCTTGCGGTCCATCGTGATCTCCTCCCGCCCGCTCGCTGCCGAGGGGCCGTTCGTTGCGACGGGTCAGTTCGAGGTGTTCGGTCCGTCCGTCGCGCCGGCCCGCTGCACCTTGTCGTTCGTCAGCCGTCGGCGAGCACCAGCGCATTGTCGCGCCGCCAGCCGATCGTCACCGCATCGCCCGGCGCATAGCCGTCGGCGACGGCACGCGAGCTTTTCGTCGCCCGCACCAGAATGTCGCCGAGCGGCGATGCAACGCTGAAGGCGGCGTGATCGCCGAGATAGATGCGATTGTTGATGCGCCCTTCGAGGCGGCAATCGAGCCCGTCGGGATCACCGCCGCCATTGCGCCAGATCTGGATCACCTCCGGCCGGATCGCGAGCGCACCAGCGATGCCGGCGGCGGGTTTCGGGCCGCCACGCGAATAGAGGCCGGCGAGACTGCGGCCGTCGGGCAATTCGATGCTGCCGCCATCGGCCTCGCCGTGGCGGACGATACCGGCAAGAAAATTCGATTCGCCGACAAAGTCGGCCACATAGCGGCTGACCGGCGCGTCGTAGAGCTCGCTCGGCGGTCCGGACTGGACGATACGGCCCTCGCGCATGATCGAGATCGTGTCGCTCATCGAGAGCGCCTCTTCCTGATCGTGCGTCACCAGGACAAAGGTGATGCCAACCTCGCGCTGCAGGTTCTGCAGTTCCATCTGCATGTCGCGCCGGAGTTTGCGATCGAGCGCGGCGAGCGGCTCGTCGAGCAGCAGCACGGTCGGCCGGTTGATCAGGGCGCGCGCCAGCGCGATGCGCTGCTGCTGGCCGCCGGAAAGCTCCCAGATACGCCGCGCGGCAAGGCCGGGCAGGCGGACCAGTTCGAGCGTTTCCTCGACCCGGCGTTGTATCTCGCTGCGCTGCGGCCGCGGCCGGCGCTGGCGCAGCCCGTAGGCGATGTTTGCACCGACATCGAGATGGGGGAACAGCGCATAATGCTGGAACACCATGTTGACCGGACGGCGATAGGCGGGCACGCCGGCGACCGGTACGCCACCGATCTCGACCGACCCCTCGCTCGGTTGCTCGAACCCGGCGATCAGGCGCAGCGATGTCGTCTTGCCGCAGCCCGAGGGGCCGAGCAGGGAATGGAAAGCGCCGCGTCGCACGGCGAGGTCGACCGCATCGAGCGCCAACACCGCACCATAGCGTTTGGTCGCACCGACAAAGCGGATGTCGATGTTGCCATCGGGCGACGCTGGAGCGGCCTCGAGGTGAGCCATGTCGCGGTTGCTTTCCGCTTCCCCGGGCCGGCGGGATGCCGGCAGCGGTGACCGGCAGACAAGCCGGCCGGGCGGCACTCTAGAGCGCGGAATCGGCTCCGACAACAGGCGCGGCAACGGGCGAGACAATGGGCCGGCACCACCGTTTCGGGTGGCCGGAAACGAAAACGCCCGGACCAGAGGCCCGGGCGTTTCCCGATCGAATGACGCTGTTGCGTTGGGCTTAGTTGCGGTTGCCCATCAGGCGCAGCAGCATCAGGAACAGGTTGATGAAGTCGAGATAGAGCCGCAGCGCGCCCATGATCGCCTTCTTGGTGGCGACGCCGGCATCGTCCTGCACATCGTATTCATGCTTGATGCGCTGGGTGTCGTAGGCGGTCAGGCCCGTGAAGATCAAAACGCCGATCACCGACACTGCGAACTGCAAGGCCGAGCTCTGCAGGAACATGTTCACGATGCTGGCGAGAATGATGCCGATCAGGCCCATGATCAGGAACGAGCCCATGCCGGTCAGATCGCGCTTGGTGGTGTATCCGAACAGGCTCATCGCCGCGAACGTGCCCGCGGTAATGAAAAACACCCGTGCGATCGACGCGCCGGAATAAGCGAGGAAGATGTACGAAATCGACAGGCCCATCACGCCGGCAAACGCCCAGAACAAAATCTGCGCGACGCCGGCCGACATGCGATGCACGCCGAAGCTCAGCACCAGCACGAAACCGA
>JBBDWW010000174.1:0-5540 GCA_040902645.1 Dongiaceae bacterium
TTTCTCGGCCCGTCGGGCTGCGGCAAGACCACCCTGCTGAGAGCGATCGCCGGGCTCGACGTCCAGACCAGCGGCCGCATCGTGCAGAACGGGCGAAACATATCGCCGCTGCCGGTGACCGAGCGCGATTTCGGAATCGTCTTTCAGTCCTATGCGCTGTTTCCAAACCTGACCGTCGAGGAAAATGTCGGTTACGGGCTGAAGGGGCGCAAGAATAACGGTCATACGATCGGCGGCCGTGTTGCCGAGCTTCTAGCACTGGTCGGGCTTGGCGATCAGGGCCGCAAGTACCCAGCCCAGCTTTCCGGGGGCCAGCAGCAACGCGTCGCGCTCGCCCGCGCACTTGCAATGTCGCCCGGCCTCTTGTTGCTGGACGAACCGCTCTCGGCGCTCGATGCGAGGGTTCGCGTGCGGCTGCGCCATGAGATCACGACGCTGCAGAACCGGCTCGGCGTTACCACGATCATGGTGACGCACGATCAGGAAGAAGCGCTCACCATGGCCGACCGGATCGTCGTGATGAATCACGGCGTGATCGAACAGGTCGGTACGCCGGTCGAGATCTATCGCGAGCCGGCCAGTGTCTTCGTGGCGGATTTCATCGGCGCGATGAGCCTGCTGCCGGGCAGCGCCATCGGGAACGGACAGGTCAAGCTCGGTGCCTTGACCGTGACGGCAACCGTTCCGCCCGAGCTCGCGTCCGGTGCCGATGTCTGGATCTGTATCCGTCCGGAAGATGTGATGGTGCGCGGTATTGCCGATAACACACCCAATCGCGTCGCGGTGAAGATCGATGAGCTCGAGTTCCTCGGCTCGTTCTATCGTGCCGCGCTGCATAGCGAGGCAGCGCCGGATGTCGCGATCACCGCGGATTTCTCGATCAACGCCATGCGCGACCTGCGCCTTGAAGTGGGCCAGCCTTTGACCGTGGCGCTGCCGCCCGATCGGGTGCGGGTTTTCCCCCGGCCGGCGGGAGCCTGATCCATGGCGGTCGTCACCGCCGGCAGTCCCGCGATGGTGCGCGCCCGGGTCGGGCGCGAAGGCTGGATCATGCGCATCGCGCTGATCCTGCTCGGCCTCTATCTCGTCGTCACCGTGCTGTTGCCGCTGGAATCGCTGCTGCGCAAAAGTTTTTTCGACAAAGAAGGGGTCTTTGTCGGTATCTCGAACTATCTGCGCTATTTCACCGACCCGGCATTGTCGGTTGCGATTACCAACAGCCTGACCGTCACCGCCATCGCCACCTCGATCACCATCGTGATCGCCTTCATCTACGCCTACGCGATCCAGCGCAGCCGGATGTGGGGGCGCGGTATCTTCCGAGGCATCGCGCTGGTGCCGTTGCTCGCGCCCTCGCTTTTACCCGGTTTGTCCCTCGTCTACATGTTCGGCAACCAGGGCTTTCTCAACTGGGTGCTGGGCGGCCATAGCATCTACGGGCCCATCGGTATCGTCATCGGCGAGGTCTTCTTCACGCTGCCGCATGCGGTGATGATCATTCTGACGGCGCTCGCGACCGCCGATCAGCGGCTCTACGAGGCGGCGGAATCGCTGCGGGCGAGCAAGCTGAGGATATTCTTCACCGTGACGCTGCCCGGTGCGCGCTACGGGCTCATCAGCGCGATCTTTGTGGTCTTCACGCTGAACTTTACCGATTTCGGCGTGCCGAAAGTGATCGGCGGTTCGTACAACGTACCGGCCACCGACATCTACAAACAGGTGATCGGCCAGTTCAATTTCCAGATGGGCGCGGTCGTCGGCATGCTGCTGCTGATTCCGGCCGTCATCTCTTTCATTGTCGATCGCACCGTGCAGAAGAAACAGGTGGCGCTGCTCTCCGCTCGCGCGGTGCCCTATCAGCCGAAGTCGAACGGCCTGCGCGATATAGGCCTCTTCCTGTTCTGCACGCTCGTTGCGATCTTCGTAATCGGGATCCTGATCGTTGCGGCCTACGGCTCGTTCATCACCTACTGGCCGTACGATCTCACCTTCACGTGGAAGAACTACGACTTCAACAATATCGATACGAACGGCTGGGGCGCGTATTTCAACAGTTTGAAAATGGCCGCGCTGACCGCAATCATCGGTACGGCGATCATTTTCTGGGGGGGCGTACCTGATCGAGAAGGGGCGCGGTTTCGGCAAGATGCGCGGCGCGATTCAGTTTCTCTGCATGGTGCCGCTGGCGGTGCCGGGCCTGGTGCTCGGCCTTTCCTACATCTTCTTCTTCAATCACCCGGCCAACCCGCTGAACTTTCTCTATCTCACGATGGCGATCCTGATGATCAACACGATCGCGCATTTCTATACGGTCTGCCATCTGACGGCGCTGACCGCGTTGAAACAGATGGATGCCGAGTTCGAGTCGGTCTCCGCCTCGCTCAAAATCCCGTTCTACAAGACATTCTGGCGGGTGACTGTGCCGGTCTGTCTGCCGGCGATCATCGACATCGCGATCTATCTCTTCGTCAACGCGATGACCACGGTGTCGGCGGTTGTGTTCCTCTATTCCTCGAACACCAAGCTTGCCTCGATCTCGGTCCTCAACATGGACGATGCCGGCAACACGGCGAGCGCGGCTGCGATGGGCATGACAATCGTCGCAACCTCGGCTGCCGTGCGCATCGCGCAGGGCATCCTGACGCACGGAATCAGTCGGCGGACCCAGGCCTGGCGGCGTCGCTGATCGGAGCGACGGCGCGGACCGCGTCGAAGAAGGCGCGCACGATCCGCAGGTTCCGCCGCTCTTCGAGACAGACGAGATATTCGACGGTATCGAGCCGGGCATCGGCGATCTCGACCGGCGCGATGCGGTCGTCATGGCCAAGTTCGGTCGCGGCGACGATGCCGACACCAAGCCCTGCAGCGACCGCTTCGCGCACGGCTTCGCGACTGCCGATTTCCATCACCTCGCGCAGCGCGATGCCGCGCCGGCTGAGCGCGGTCTCGAACAGGCGCCGCGTCGAGGATCCGGGTTCGCGCAGCACGATCCGCTCGCCCACCAGCTCGCTAAGCGCGACCGTGCCGCGTGCGGCCCATGGATGGGTGCGCGCGACGAACGCCAGAAGGCGGTCCTCGAGAATCGGCGTCGCAAAGAGGCGCGGGTCGTACGCAACGTCGGCCAGCAGCGCCACGTCGCAGCGATGCTCGAGCAGGTCGGTCAGAACCTTGTTCGAGTTGCCAATCGAAAGCTGCAGCCGGATGCCGGGATGCCGGCGATTGAAGACGCCGAGCGAGGGCACGATGGAGTAGGGCGCATCGGCACCCACCCGCAATGTGCCGGTCCTGAGGCCCCGGGCCGCGGCCAGGATCTGTTCGGCCTCTTCCTCGACCGCCTTGAGCCGTCTTGTGACCGCCAGCAGGTCGTCGCCGAGCCCGGTCAGGACGACACCGCGACCGCGCCGGTCGAACAACCGCACACCATAGCGCTCCTCCAACCCCTTCACCTGGGCCGATAAAGTCGGCTGGGTGACGTTGAGTGTCCGCGCAGCCCGGGTGAAGCTGCCCTCGCTGGCCACGGCGTGAAAGGCGCGAAGTTGGGCCGGATTGATAGACATAGTCTATATATATCATAGAAATCAGAGATTGGACCGATATTAGGCGGGCCGCTAGTTTTTGCCGGTAATTCAGGCGCCTCTACCGATCGGGCGCCCGCGCAGCCGGAGAGAAACGATGATCGCTTCCGCCAAACCCGCCCGCGATCCCTGGCTGCTGACGCCGGGCCCGCTCACCACGTCCGCGACCGTCAAGGAAGCGATGCTCCACGATTGGGGTTCGCGCGATGCGAGCTTCATCGCGATCAACAAATCGGTGCGCGATCGGCTGGTCGCGATGGCCGGCGCCACCGGCAGCCATGTCTGCGTACCCTTGCAGGGCAGCGGCACCTTCGCGGTCGAGGCGATGCTCGGGACCTTGGTGCCGCGCGACGGCAAATTGCTGATCCTGGTCAACGGCGCCTATGGCCGCCGCATGGTCCGAATCTGTGAAATCGCCGGCCGCGCGCATAGCGTGCTCGAGCGCGCCGAGAACATGCCAATTGAAGCTTCCGCCGTGACGGCGGCCCTGGTGCAGGATCCGGCGATCACCCATGTCGCGGTGATCCATTGCGAAACCACTTCCGGCATCCTCAACCCGCTGCACGAGATCGCGCAGGCCGTCGCCCATGCCGGTCGCAGCCTGTTGATCGATGCGATGAGCGCGTTCGGCGCGATCCCGGTTGATGCGGCCAAGGTGCCGTTCGATGCGCTCGCCGCCTCGTCGAACAAATGCATTGAAGGCGTGCCCGGCGTCGGTTTCGTGATCGTGCGCCAATCGGTGCTCGAAGCCGCGAAGGGCAATGCGCACGCCCTTAGCCTCGATCTGTACGATCAGTGGAGTTCGATGGAGAAGAACGGCCAGTGGCGCTTCACGCCGCCGACTCATGTGATTGTCGCCTTCCATCAGGCGCTGCTCGAGCATGAGGCCGAAGGCGGCGTCGCCGGTCGAGGCAAGCGTTATCGCGACAATGGCCGCATCCTGATCGACGGCATGCGTAAGCTCGGCTTCGAGACCCTGCTGCCCGACGCGCTGCAGGCGCCGATCATCGTCACGTTTCACATGCCGGCCGATCCGAAGTTCGATTTCCAGCGCTTCTACGATCGGCTGAAGGAACTGGGCTACGTGATCTATCCGGGCAAGCTGACCGTCGCCGACAGTTTCCGCATCGGCTGTATCGGCCGTCTCGGCGCCAGCGAAATGCACGGCGCGCTCGATGCGGTGCGAAAGGTCATGGCGGAACTGGACGTCGCCAGCGGCGCGCCAGGGGCGCAGAGCCGCGTCGCCTGAAGGAGATTGCGCATGAAAAAAGATATCCTGACCGTCAACGGCCGCCGCTATCGCTGGCCGTCGGCGCCGGTGGTCGTGGTCTGCATCGACGGCTCCGAGCCCGATTACATGAAGGCGGCGATGGAAGCCGGCGCGATGCCCTGGCTCGCCCGCGCGTTGCCAAGCGGTAGCGAGATGCTGGCCGACTGCGTCGTGCCGTCCTTCACCAACCCGAACAATCTTTCGATCGTGACGGGCGCGCCGCCCGCCGTGCACGGCATCTGCGGGAATTTCTTCTACGACCGCGATGCCGACGCCGAGATCATGATGAACGATCCGAAATATCTCCGGGCTGGCACGATTCTCGCGGCGTTCGCCGATGCGGGCGCGTGCGTTGCCGTCGTGACGGCCAAGGACAAATTGCGCCGGCTGCTCGGCAACAAGATGACCGGCATCTGCTTCTCCGCGGAGAAATCGGACGAGACTACGATCGCCGAACACGGCATCGACAATGCGGCGAAATTCGTCGGGCGCCCGGTGCCGTCCGTCTATAGTGCAGACCTGTCGGAATTCGTGTTCGTGGCAGGCGTGCGTCTGATGGAGCGCGACCGGCCCGATCTACTCTATCTCTCGACCACCGACTATATCCAGCACAAGCATGCGCCGGGCACACCGGTCGCGAATGATTTCTATAGCATGATGGGCGGTTATTGGGCGGCGGTCGATGCAGCCGGCGC
>JBBDWW010000175.1:0-5529 GCA_040902645.1 Dongiaceae bacterium
CATTGGCACATACCACGGATTCATGTGCGAGAAGGTGTTCTCGATGGTGGTGGAGCGGATTTCTTCCCAGCTCGGATAGGGCATGCTGCGGTCTCCCGGTTCGGATCGGCGGCCTCAGGATATCCGGATTTTCCGGACGCGGCGCATCAACTTCTTCAGGCGTCTTTCTCGGCGAGGCCGACCAGGGTCGCTGCCAACACGCGTGCGCCCGCGGCCAGATGCGCCGGTTCGGCATATTCCGTCGGATTGTGACTGATGCCGTCGCGGCAGGGCACAAAAATCATGCCGGTTGGGCAGATTCGGGCGACGAACAGTGCGTCGTGAAACGCGCCGGAGGGGAGGCGCATGCAACTCGCCGGCAACGCGTTCGCGGCATTCTCGACCCGGGCTACGATCGCTTCGGGGAAGTTGCAGGGCGGTTGCGTCAGCACTTCGCGGATCGCAACGCGGCAGCCGGCGCTCGTGCCGGTACAGCGCGCGACGATATCGCGGGTCCGATCCTCGAGCACCTGCTGCTCGGGATGGCGCATGTCGATCGTAAAACGCACCTGTTCCGGAATGGTGTTCGGCGAGTTCGGCACGACATCGACCCGCCCCATCGTGAAGCGCAGCCGGTCCTCAGGATCTTCGGCGATCTTGCGCAGATCGATCATGATATCGATCGCAGCCGTGATCGCATCGGCGCGCTTCGACATGGGCGTGGTGCCGGCGTGTGCGCTGCGACCGTTCACTTCGACTTCGAACCAGCGCGTGCCCTGGATACCGGTGACTGCGCCGATTTCGATGTTCCGCGCCTCCAAAACCGGACCCTGCTCGATATGGGCTTCGATATAGGCTTTGAAAGCCGGCCGGGCGTCGAGCTGCCGGTCGGTATCCATGGCCGCAAGTGTCGATTTGAGCGCCGTGCTCAGCGTGGTGCCTTCGGCATCGGCATTCGCGCTGAATTCGTCGACCCGGCGCAGCCCGGAGAAAATGAGCGAGCCCATCGCACCCGGCGCAAACCGGCTGCCCTCTTCGTTGGTCCAGGCGACCACAGTGATTGGATGGTCGGTTTCGATGCCCGCGTCGTCGAGGCTTTCCAGAACCTCGATTCCGGCGAGCACCCCATAAGCGCCATCGAAACGACCGCCCAGCGGCTGCGTATCGATATGGCTGCCGGTGGCCACAGTCGGGCGGTCGTCGTAGCGGCCGGCCCGCCGGATATAGAGGTTCGCGATCGCATCGGTTTCGACCCGGTAGCCGCGCTTGCGCGCCCAGCCGATCAGCAGATGGCGGGCGTCGATATCTTCGGCGCTGAGGGCTTGCCGGTTGACGCCGCCGGAAGCGAGCGCGCCGATCTGCGCCAGTTCCATATGCCGGCGCCACAGCCGGTCTTCGTCGACGAAACCGCAGAGCTTTGCGATCCGTTGCTGTGCATTCATGGTTCCCTGCCCCCGACGACGGGCGTCTTGCCGCCCGTTTCGATGCGGTCCATGCGCATGAGCGCTCCCGCTTTCGCGCGACCCTAGGACCGCGTACCCCGCATGGTCAAGTAGCTTGACAAATACGACACCCCACCCCGATGGCGCGCAGGATGCGCTGGTGTGACCGGCGGGGACCAAGACCGGATCGTGCGCCGGATGCAGACGGCAGAAATCTGTTGACGCGGCGCCCGTCGCAGGTGGGATATTGCCGACGGCAGCGCCCGATGCCGCTGCGTCCGGTTTGCCGCGGCGATGCTTTGCCCTGTTGCGGGATCCATCGCTAAGACCGTCGCTATGGCGAGCGTGGCGCTACCGGCGGAACCGTCGCATTGTGGCGGTCCCGCGAATCGCCGTTACGGACTGTCGGGCGATTGTTGAGCGGGGTGGGGAAGCGGGGATGGCGAAGCCGGTTCAATCGAAAACCCGACGGAGAATCGGCGGGAACACTCGAAAGACGCAGGCGTCGGCAAAGACGCGCGTAAAGCCCGGCACGAAGAAGCCGGCCACCTCTGCATCGCACAATGCCAACCTCTATCTCGGTGGCCGCCTGCGCCACGCCAGGCTGGTTCAGGGCTTGAGCCTGCGCGAGGTCGCCGCCATGGTGGAGGTGTCGGAAGGCTATGTTTCAAAGCTCGAAAACGACAAAGTCCGGCCCTCGCTCGCGACGCTGCATCGGCTTGCGAACGCGTTGCAAACCAATATCGGCGCGCTGGTTTCGGAAAGCGGTCCGTTCGATCGGACGGTGACCGTGATCCGGCTCGGCGAACGCCCCGTCCTGCAGTTTGCCGGAAAGCGCCGAGGCCAAGGCGTCAGCCTCGAGAAGCTGAACCCGTCATTGCCGGAAAGTCTGCTGCAGGCCAACATCCATGTCGTTGAGCCCGGCGGCGCGAGCGAAGATCTTATCCGGCACAATGGGCAGGAGTTCGGTCTTGTTCTCGAAGGTGAGCTTCAGCTCATAGTCGCGGACAAGACTTACGAAATCCGCGTCGGCGATGCGTTCTCGTTCGATTCCGATCGGCCGCACGGTTATCGCAATCTCGGCAAGGCGACGGCGCGCATTCTGTGGATCAACACGCCGCCGACATTCTGATGCAACGCCGCCGCATCGCGCCGTGTAAGGTCCTGTTCATTTAAGCAAGTAACTTGACAAAGAGTCAGACCTGCCGTTAGCTCGTCGGACAAGGCGGGCTGTCTGCCGATCATCCCGCCATAAGGACGGCGCATGTTTTAAAGCGTCGTCCGCTCGGGGAGACGCGCATGGATCAAGCCCGACATTGTGGCTCCGCTGCTGTGCGCACGATGCCGCGTGCCTTTGATCCAGATTGTGCATCGACCTTCGGTTCGTCGTTTGCGGGTTGCGCCCGCTTCCGGCGCAGACTGTCGTTCGCGCGTCACTAGCCCGCCGGAGGCGCGACGATCATGGCACCGCTGTCGATCGAAATGCCTGTCGCCTCGACGCTGCCGGATTTCAGCCCCGCCCTTTCTGTGCGCAATTTGCGGACCTACTTCGAAACACCGGCGGGCACCATCCGGGCGGTCGACGATGTGAGCTTCGATCTCGGCCGGCGTGACGTGCTGGCGATCGTCGGCGAATCCGGATCGGGCAAGAGCGTGACCGCCCTATCGATCATGAAACTTGTCCCCAGTCCGCCCGGCCGCTATGTCAGCGGCAGCGCGATGATGGACGGCACCGATCTGATGGCGCTCGGCCCGCGCGAGCTTGTTGCGATGCGCGGCCGCAAGCTGGCGATGATCTTCCAGAACCCGCGCGCGGCGCTCAACCCGTCCTTCACGATCAGGAACCAGCTCGTCGAGACGCTGCGGCGGCACAGCAGATCGCTGACAATCGCCGACGCGGAGCAGCGGATCGTGGCGACGATGCGCAGCGTCGGTTTCGCCGATCCGCTGCGGGTCGCCGCCAGCTATCCCCATCAGCTCAGCGGCGGCATGTGCCAGCGCATCGGCATTGCGCTTGCCTTCGCCTGCAATCCGGAGATCCTGATCGCCGATGAGCCGACCACCGCGCTCGACGTGGTCGTGCAGGCGCGCATCCTCCATCTGCTCAAGCGCGCACACGAAGAGCGGCAACTGCCGATCATCGTCATTACCCATGATTTCGGCATGGTCCGCGCGCTCGCCAACCGCGTCATCGTCATGTATGCCGGCCGGATTCAAGAGGTCGGCGATGTCGACCAGGTTCTCGAGCGGCCGATGCATCCCTATACCAAGGCGCTGATCGCCTCGGTGCCGGATCCGGAACGCGCGACCAAGCGCTTCTTCCAGGTGCGCGGCCAGCCGCCCGATCTGCTGCGCCTGCCGCGCGGCTGCAAGTTTGCCGATCGATGCGACCTGGCTATGGATATCTGTCGTCGCACCGAGCCGCCGCTCGCCATCGCGACCGATGGCAGCGGCGTGCGCTGTCATCTCTATCCGGCCGTACCGGCGGGGGCGGCATGAACCCGGCCGCACCCGAGCCGCTGATCCGCGTGCGCAATCTGCGCAAGGCATTTCCGATTCTTTCGGGCATTCTCAATCGGCGGAAGGTCGGCGAAGTCGTCGCGGTCGACGATGTCGATCTCGATATCTATCCGGGCGAGGTGGTCGGCTGCGTCGGCGAAACCGGATCGGGCAAGTCGACCCTGGGCCGCCTCATCCTCAATCTGTTGCGAGCCGATGCGGGCGAGGTCCATCTGAACGGCGAGCGCGTTGACGATCTGCCGTCGGCGCGCATGAAGCCCTATCGGCGCCATATGCAGATGGTATTCCAGGACCCGCTGCACGCACTCAACCCGCGTCGCACGGTGGCCGAGAACATCGCATTGCCGATGGTGAACTTCGGCGAATCGCGCCGTGCCATTACGGAGCGGACCGAAGAGCTGCTCGATCTGGTCGGGCTCAATGCCGCGCACGCCAACCGCTATCCGCATGAGTTCAGCGGTGGCCAGTGCCAGCGCATCGGCATCGCCCGTGCACTTGCGCTCAATCCGCGATTTCTTTTTCTCGACGAACCGGTCTCGGCGCTCGATGTGTCGGTGCAGGCACAGATCCTCAACCTGCTGATGGACATTCGCGAGAAGCTCGATCTCACCTATCTGTTCGTGACGCACGACCTCAAGATCGTGCGTCATCTGGCTGATCGGATCGTCGTGCTTTATCACGGCCGCATCGTCGAGACCGGCGAGACGCGCGATCTCTACGAATCGCCGTTGCATCCCTATAGCCGTGCCTTGCTCGATTCGATCTTGCGCATCGAGGCGAGCGATCGCTGGCAACAGGTTGTTGCCCGGACTGAGGACGCTGAAACCGGGGCGGTCGATTTCGCCGGCGATGTTCATGGCGGTTGCATCTATGCCGGCATCTGCCCCGATCGCTTTGAACCCTGCCGCGGCATCGTGCCGCCGCTGCGGTCGATTAGCAGCGGCCACACTGTCGCCGGTGCGGGGGCACCGCAACGGGCTTCCGTAGCTAATTCCTTGCGTCCGTGACGTCGCGAAAGGAGGGAAGGC
This sequence comes from Dongiaceae bacterium, assembly GCA_040902645.1. GTDB lineage: Bacteria > Pseudomonadota > Alphaproteobacteria > Dongiales > Dongiaceae > JAWXBK01. The sequence goes on from JBBDWW010000175.1 coordinate 4,970, forward strand.
GCCGCCACAATCAAGAACGAAAATGCAAGCCGACCAGGCTAAACAGGAGGAACGCAACCATGAAGACGAATACGCACGAACCGGGACGATGGCGCTGTTTCAGCCGTCGCACCGTGCTTGCCGCATTCGGCGCGGCGATCGGTACGGCAATGGCCGTCACCGGTTTCAGCCTTCCGGCCAATGCCCAGGAAAAGACCGTCGTAATGGCGATCGAGGGCGAACCGGGCCAATTGGATCCGCATACCCACGCGCTGTGGCTTACTTTTCGTGAAGTCTATCTGATGTTCGAAAGCTTCACGCAGCAGGATCTCTCGGTGTCGGATGTCGAAATCCCGCCAATCAAGCCGGCGCTCGCCGAAAGCTGGGAAGTCTCGGAAGACGGCAAGGTCTATACCTTCCATCTTCGCGAGGGCGTCACCTTCCATGACGGAACGCCGTGGAACGCCGAAGCCGCCAAATTCAATTTCGACCGCGTGCTCAACAAGGACTTCGAGTATTTCTACGAGCTCGCTTACAACTTCAATACCTGGTGGCATCAGGACATCGAGAGCTACGAGGCG
>JBBDWW010000176.1:0-5520 GCA_040902645.1 Dongiaceae bacterium
CCGGTCGACGTTGTGCTGAGCGATATGGCGGCGCCCTCGACCGGTCATGCCAAGACCGACCATCTGCGCATCATGGGGCTCGCCGAATCCGCCTTCGAATTCGCGCGCGAGATTCTCGCACCCGGCGGCAGTTTCGTCGCGAAGGTGTTGCAGGGCGGCACCGAACGAGACCTGCTCGCCGCGCTCAAACGCGATTTCCGCGATGTGCGGCATATCAAACCGCCGGCCAGCCGCGCCGATTCGGCGGAGATCTATGTCGTCGCGCTCGGCTTCCGGGGCCGCGAGGGCGACGCTGAAACAACCTAGATCGCGCGAAAAACCGCGGCAATCGGCCCTGCCGGCCGGCCCCTTGGCACCCCCCGTCCCGCTGTGTATGGTCCGGCGCCATCCCAAGGCCGAGCCTGGAGCGATGGCATGGAAATCCGCGAAGCGCTGACGTTCGATGACGTTCTGCTACGGCCGGCCGCTTCGTCGGTCCTGCCCAATTCGGCCGACACGCGCACCCGTCTCACGAAAACGATCGAGCTCGGCATCCCGCTGATGTCCTCGGCGATGGACACCGTGACCGAAGCGCGGCTTGCGATCGCGATGGCCCAGAACGGCGGCATCGGCGTCATCCACAAGAACATGGACGCGCAGCGCCAGGCCGACGAAGTGCGCCGTGTCAAGAAATTCGAATCCGGCATGGTGGTCAATCCGTTGACCATCCACCCCGACCAGACGCTGGCCGATGCGCTGGCGCTGATGGAACAGCACGAAATCTCCGGATTTCCGGTGGTCGAACGCGGCAGCGGCAAGCTGGTCGGAATCCTGACCAACCGCGACGTGCGCTTTGCCAACGACAGCCGCCAGAAGGTGAGCGAGCTGATGACGCGGGAGCGCCTCATCACCGTGAAAGACGGCGTGCAGCACGACGAGGCGAAGCGGCTGCTGCATCAGTACCGCATCGAAAAGCTGCTGGTGGTCGACGACGACTATCGTTGCGTCGGCCTCGTCACGGTCAAGGACATGGAAAAGGCGCGCGCCTATCCGAATGCCTGCAAGGACGAGCAGGGCAGGTTGCGCGTCGCCGCTGCGATCGGCGTCGGGCCCGACGGATTGTTGCGCGCCGAAGCGTTGCTTGAGGCCGGCGTCGATGTGCTCGTCGTCGATACCGCGCACGGCCATTCGCGCGGCGTGCTCGATGCGGTCGGTTCGGTCAAGCGGCTCTCCAATGCCTGTCAGGTGATCGCCGGCAATGTCGCAACCGCCGACGGTGCGCGGGCCCTGATCGATGCCGGTGCGGATTCGGTCAAGGTCGGTATCGGGCCGGGTTCGATCTGCACGACGCGCATCATTGCGGGCGTCGGCGTGCCGCAATTGACCGCGATCATGGATGCGGTTAGCGCCGCCAAGGAGCGCGACGTGCCGGTGATCGCCGATGGCGGCATCAAATATTCGGGCGATATCGCAAAGTCGATCGCTGCCGGCGCCGATTGCGTGATGATCGGCTCGCTTCTGGCCGGCACCGACGAAAGCCCCGGCGAAGTCATTCTCTATCAGGGCCGATCCTACAAAACCTATCGCGGCATGGGCTCGCTGGGTGCGATGGCGCGCGGTTCGGCCGATCGCTACTTCCAGCAGGAAGTGCAGAGCACGCTGAAACTGGTGCCGGAAGGCGTGGAAGGTCGCGTGCCGTACAAGGGCCCTGTCGGCAACGTGATCCATCAGCTCGTCGGCGGTCTCAAGGCGGCGATGGGCTATACCGGCAACGGCACGATCGCCGATATGCGGCGCAACTGCGAGTTCCTGCGCGTCACCGGCGCGGGTCTGCGCGAAAGCCATGTGCATGACGTGACCGTCACGCAGGAGGCGCCGAATTACCGGCCCGATCTCTGATCCGCCGGCTTCGTTTCGGCGCCCCCGCCCTGTAACCGGGGCCGCCGCGACCGGGGCCGCATGACGCCCGGCGCACGCCTGCAGGCGACCATCGAACTGCTCGACGCCCTCGCCGGATCCACAGCGCCCGCCGATGCGACGATCGCCGCGTTTCTGCGCCAGCGTCGCTATGTCGGCAGCGGCGACCGGCGCGCGATCCTCGAGCGCGTCTATGCCGTGCTGCGCCGGCGCGCAGCCCTCGGCTGGTGGATCGAGCGCGTTGCCGGGCCAGGGCGCCCGGCGCCCTCGGGGCGGCGGCTGATGCTCGCGGCCCTGATGCTGCTCGAAGGAAACCAGGCGAGTGCCGTCGGACCGCTGTTCAGCGGCCAGCGCTACTGTCCGGCACCGCTGAACGACGAGGAGCGCGCGCTGCTGGCAGAGCTCGAAGGCAAGAAACTCAATCCGCCGGAGCAACCCGAATCCGTCCGTCTCGAACTGCCCGACTGGGCCGAGCCGGGTTTGCGCGAACGCTTCGGCACAGATTTCGAAACCGAGATCGAAGCGCTGAACCAACCCGCTTCGCTCGACCTGCGGGTCAACACGCTGGTCGGCACGCGCGATGAGGCGATCGCCGAGCTGGCAGCCGAAGGTATCACCGCCGCGGCGACCCCCTATTCGCCGCTCGGGTTGCGCGTCGCCGAACGGCCAGCACTTGCAACGCTCGACAGTTTCAAGCGCGGTCTCGTCGAAGTGCAGGACGAGGGCTCGCAGCTCGCCTCGCTGCTGGTCGATGCGCAATCGTCGATGCGGGTCGTCGATTTCTGCGCCGGCGCCGGCGGCAAGACACTCGCCATGGCCGCTACCATGCGCAACAAGGGCGTGCTGGTCGCCTGCGATGTCGCGAAGGGCCGGATCGATCGTGCCGCGGTCCGATTGCGCCGGGCCGGCATTCATAACGTGCAGCGCCGTTTGCTCGCCGGCGAACGCGATCCCTGGGAAAAGCGCCATGCCGGTACGTTCGACCGCGTGCTGGTCGATGCGCCCTGCACCGGCTCGGGCACCTGGCGGCGCAATCCGGACCAGCGCTGGCGGATCGGGTCCGAAATGCTGCAATCGCTGATCGCCGAGCAGCGCACGATTCTCGATCGCGCGGCGCGGCTGGTGCGGCCCGGCGGGCGGCTCGTCTATGCGACCTGCTCGTTTTTCCGGACCGAAAACGAAGATCAGATCGAGGCCTTTATTGCCCGCGACGCCCGTTTTGCGCTATTGCCGGTCGCGACGGTCTGGTCGGCCCTGCTGCTCGGCGCATGCCCCTCGGCAACCGACCCGGCCACCGGCCCCACTTTGATGCTGACGCCCGCCCGTCACGGCACCGACGGGTTCTTCGTTGCAATAATCCGGAAACAGGACGCACCGCCCGCATGAGCCAGCCCGGACAGATTCGCCGAGCGCGCCCGTCGGATGCGCGCGGCATCGCCGCGATCCACGTCGAGACCTGGCGCGCGGCCTATGCCGGCATCCTGCCCGACCGCGTCATGCTCGAAATGTCGATCGATTCGAAGACCGCGCATTGGCGGCGCGTGATCGAGAAGCAGGGCTCGCACGAGCTGGTGCTCGTCGCCGATGTGCCGCTGGCGGGCCTGGTCGGCTTCGCGAGCTGCGGCCGCGCCGGGCCGGGCTCGCCGGTCGAAGGCGGCGAGGTGCAGACGCTCTATGTCATGCCCGATTGGCAGGAGCAGGGCTTCGGCCGGCGCCTCCTGTGCAACTGCCTGCGCATCATCCGCGGCGCGGCGATGAACGGTGCCTTCGCCTGGGTGCTGGCGGCGAATCCCTCGCGCTTTTTCTATGAGGCGATGGGGGCGCAGCGCATCGGCGAGCGCGTCGAGCGGCTCTGGGGCGCCGATCTCCCGGAAATCGCCTATGGTTGGCGCGATCTGACGCGCCTGCCGCAACCCTGCCGGCGGCGCGGATGAGCGCCTTACCCCCATCGGCGCGCCAGCGACGCCATCCACCATCGTCAACGCTGGGCGCATCGCAATGCCGTCACCCCTCGTCATTGCCGGGCGCATCCCAACGTCATCACCCCTCGTCATTGCCGGGCTTGACCCGGCAATCCACTGAGCCGATACGCCAATCTCAGGTGGCTACATGATACGGGCCAATCTTGCGCGATCGGATTTCGCTTCTCGATGGATTGCCGGGTCAAGCCCGGCAATGACAATTCATAGGATGAGGCGTGCGGTTTGCTTGAGCCGAACGCCTGAGCCTCTAACCCCACAGAGCTGGATCCGCCCCGCATGACCGCCAACCCATCGACCGACCGCATACTGATCCTCGATTTCGGTTCGCAGTTCACGCAGCTCATCGCGCGGCGCGTGCGCGAGGCCGGCGTCTATTGCGAGATCGTGCCGTTCAACGCCGACGCGAAACGCATCCGCGAATTCGGCGCGAAGGGCATCGTCCTCTCCGGCGGCCCGGCCTCGGTCTATGAGGGCTCGTCGCCGCAGGCACCGGATGTCGTCTTCGAACTCGGCGTGCCGTTGCTCGGCATCTGCTATGGCGAGCAGGCGATCTGCGCCAGCCTCGGCGGCAAGGTCGAAAGCTCGGACCATCGCGAATTCGGCCGCGCCTTCGTCGACGTGAAGAAGAACTGCGCGCTGTTCGACGGCGTGTGGGCGCCGGGCGATCGCGAACAGGTCTGGATGAGCCACGGCGACAGGATCGTCGCGATCCCGAAAGGCTTCGAGGTCGTGGCCGTCAGCGAGGGTTCGCCCTTCGCCGCGATCGCCGACGAAAAGCGCCGCATCTACGCGGTGCAGTTCCATCTCGAGGTCGTGCACACCTCGCAGGGCGCGAAGCTGCTGGCCAATTTCGCCCGCAAGATCGCCGGTTGCGCGGGCGACTGGACGATGGCCGCGTTCAAGGACCAGGCGATCGCGAAGATCCGCGAACAGGTCGGCAAGGGCCGCGTCGTCTGCGGGCTCTCGGGCGGCGTCGATTCCTCGGTCGTGGCGGTCCTGCTGCACGAGGCGATCGGCGAGCAGCTCACCTGCATCTTCGTCGATCACGGTCTGTTGCGTGCGAACGAGGCCGAACAGGTCGTCGAACTGTTCCGCCATCATTACAACATTGCGCTGCGCCATCGCGACGCGAGTGCGCTCTTCCTCGGCGAACTCGCCGGCGAAACCGACCCCGAGGCGAAGCGCAAGACCATCGGGCGGCTGTTCATCGACGTGTTCGACGAGGAAGCGAATGCGATCGGCGGCGCCGATTTCCTCGCCCAGGGCACGCTCTATCCCGACGTGATCGAATCGGTGTCGTTCATCGGCGGGCCGAGCGTCACGATCAAATCGCATCATAATGTCGGCGGGTTGCCGGCGCGGATGCGCATGAAGCTGGTCGAACCGCTGCGCGAGCTTTTCAAGGACGAGGTGCGCGCGCTCGGCCTCGAACTCGGCCTGCCCGCGCGCATGATCCGCCGCCATCCGTTTCCGGGGCCGGGCCTCGCGATCCGTGTGCCCGGCGAGGTGACGCTGGAGAAACTCGATCTCCTGCGCAGGGCCGATGCGATCTACCTCGAGGAGATCGAGAATGCCGGCCTGTACGATGCGATCTGGCAGGCCTTCGCGGTGCTGCTGCCGGTCAAGACCGTGGGCGTGATGG
>JBBDWW010000177.1:0-17522 GCA_040902645.1 Dongiaceae bacterium
GGCAGCATGTCGTCGAGATAAACCGACAGAGCGGCCTCGAGCCCGTCGACATCGTCGCCGCGCATCTGGCGCATCGCCTCGACGCGGAAGCCGGCCGCCGCAGGCCGGACCAACCCGAAACGCAGATGCGTCGCCCCGATATCGCCGACCAGCCAGAGCGGCCCGGATTGCGTCTTATCCGCCATGCGCGTCCCCCATGCGCCGGTTGTGGCGCCCGGGCCGCAACCCGGTCAAGTGCCGGGTCAAGCGCCGGAAAGCCCGCCCTTCGAGGCTTTCCGCCGGCCCCGCGGCAGGGGTATCCGCAGCCCCCACCCTCGCTTAGTCTGATCGACGAATCCGCGCCCAAACGTGGTCGGAAACCGGGGGGTATCCGAGGCACAATGTCCGATCTGACCCGCTCTCCGGAATGGCAGGCGCTGGCGACTCACGCCAAGAGTCTGGCGCGGATCCGGTTGGCCGAGCTTTTCGACCAGGACAAGGGCCGTGCCCAGCGATTCACGGCCGCGGCGGTGGGAATCACGCTCGATTACTCGAAGCAGCTGATGACCAACCGCTCCCGCGAACTGCTGATCGATCTCGCACGTGCGGGCAATTGCCAGGTCTGGGCCGGGCGCCTGTTCGGCGGCGACCGGGTCAACTGGACCGAAAATCGCGCCGCCCTGCACACCGCGCTGCGCGGAGGCGATCGGGATGCCGTATCGGAAAGTTCCGGCGAGGTTGGTTCGCTGGTCGGCGATGCGCTCGATCTGATCGGGCAGTTCACGACATCGTTGCGGAATGGCCAGTGGAGCGGCCATGACGGGCGTCCGGTTTCGGACGTGGTGGCCCTGGGCATTGGCGGTTCGCAGCTCGGCCCGCAGCTCGTTTGCCACGCCCTCGCCCATCTCGCAGCATCGCAGCCGCAGATCCATTTTCTTGCCAATGCCGATGGCGCTTCGCTCGATGCGCTGCTCGCACGACTCGATCCCGCTACGACCTTGTTCCTGATCGTCTCGAAAAGCTTCAACACGCCGGAAACCCTGCTGAACGCCCGCGCGGCGCGCGAATGGTATCTGGCATCGGGCGCGCCGGCGGATGCGCTATCGCGCCATTTCATTGCGATCTCGGCCAATCCCGATGCCGTCGGTCAGGCCGGCTTCGACACGCGCGCCATGCTGCCGTTCTGGGATTGGGTCGGCGGACGCTACTCGCTCTGGTCCGCCGTCGGATTGCCGATCGCGATCGCCCTCGGCATCGATGCCTTCCAGGCCCTGCTTGCCGGCGCCAACGCCATGGACGAGCATTTCCGCAGCGCGCCGGAAACCGAGAACCTGCCGGTCCTGATGGCGTTGATCGAAATCTGGAATGTCAACTTTCTCGGTCATCGCAGCCGCGCGGTCGTACCCTATTCCGACGCGCTCGCCGACCTGCCCGCCTATCTCCAGCAACTCGAAACCGAGAGCAACGGCAAGTCGACCGACCGGGACGGTGCGCCGGTCGATTATGCAACGGCGCCGGTCGTCTGGGGTGCCATTGGAACGCCGGCGCAGCATGCCGTCTTCCAGATGCTGCATCAGGGTACACAGACGGTGCCGGTGGATTTCATTGGCGTTGAACATCACCCCACCAAACGCCATGCGCATAGACGCATGCTGCACGCCAACATGCTGGCCCAGTCAGCAGCCCTGATGCGCGGCAAATCGCTCAAGGAACGACAGGACGAGCTTGCCGGTCGCGGTGGTGACGAGGCGGCGCGGCTCGCAGCACATCAGACTTATCCGGGCAACCGACCATCGAGTACGATCCTGATCGATCGCCTTGCACCGGCGCGAATTGGCGCATTGATTGCGCTTTACGAACATAAGGTGTTCGTCGAAAGCGTCATCTGGCGGATCAATGCGTTCGACCAATGGGGCGTCGAATGGGGCAAGCGCCTGGCGGGCGACATCGACCGCGCTTTGGCGGGCGACAAGTCGATTGCGCTACCCGATGCGTCGACGGCGGCGCTCGCGGATCGCCTGCGCAATTGACCCCGACTTCGGTTTCCACACACTAGAGCAGCATCGGCCGCGGCAGGGCGGCTGCAACGGGAGAAATCAGTACAATGGAAAAGACCCCTGTCGATCATGCCTTCACCGCGAAAGACGACTACGGAACGCGCTTCGAGCCCGCCTATTCCGGCGTAGTGAGTTTCCTGCGGCGACGTTATACAAAAGACCTGACCGATATCGACATTGCCGTCACCGGAATCCCGCTCGATACCGCCGTCACCAACCGGCCGGGCACGCGCTTCGGACCGCGCGCAATCCGCGAAGCCTCGGCCCAGATCGCGTGGGAACGGCCCTATGGCTGGCATTTCGATCCGCTCGACCGGTTGCGGGTGATCGATTATGGCGATTGTGCCTGGGATTTCGGTTTCCCGCAGACGATGCCCGATGCGGTCGTCGCCCATGCCGACACAATCATCGCGTCCGGCGCGACCATGCTGTCGCTCGGTGGCGATCATTTCGTGTCCTATCCGCTGCTCAAGGCGCATGCGAAGAAATACGGCCCCCTCTCGCTGGTTCACTTCGATGCCCATTGCGACACCTGGGACGACGAACCGGGGAACAACCGCGTGCATCACGGCACCATGTTCCTGCATGCGGCGAAGGACGGACTCGTCGTGCCGGAGCGCTCGGCACAGATCGGGCTGCGCACGCATAACAGCGACAAGCTCGGCTTCAACTGGCTCGATGCGCCGTTCGTGCATCGGCGCGGCACGGACGAAACCATCGCCGAGATCCGCCGCATCGTCGGCAAGAACCGCGCCTATCTTACGTTCGATATCGACTGCCTCGATCCGGCCTTCGCGCCGGGCACCGGCACCCCGGTCTGTGGCGGGCTCTCGACCGCAACGGCGCTCGAGATTCTCAGGGGCCTGGCCGGGCTCGATTTCGTCGGCTTCGATGTGGTCGAAGTGGCGCCGGCCTACGATGTCGGCCAGATCACTGCGCTGGCCGGGGCCTCGATCGCGCACGAGTTCCTGGCCCTGGCAGCAGAGCGGCCCGGCCGCGCCAAGTGAGGTCCGGCAGGACGAAATAGGGCCGTAGGTCGCCGCGCGACGCCATTTTGTCGCTTGCGTGGCGCTGCTACAGTCGCTCCGGCTCTAAAGTCGAAGCTCGGAGGGGCCGCCGCAAGCGGTCGCATTGCCAGTCGAAACCCATCTTATCGGGAGCGTCTATGAAAATCGTCGGCCAGTTTCCGCGCCGGGTGCGCGAGATCGAAAACGAGTGGATCACGCTGAAGGACGGCACGCGGCTTGCTGCGCGTATCTGGCTGCCCGACGACGCCGACAAGAACCCCGTGCCGGCGATTCTCGAATATCTGCCCTATCGCAAGCGCGACGGCACGTCCGAGCGCGACGAGCTCACGCATCCCTATTTTGCCGGTCACGGCTATGCCTGCGTGCGCGTCGATATGCGCGGCTCGGGCGAAAGCGACGGGCTCCTCCTCGACGAATACATCAAGCAGGAACAGGACGATTGCCTCGAAGTGCTCGACTGGATCGAGAAACAGCGCTGGTGCACCGGCAAGGCCGGCATGATCGGCATCTCCTGGGGCGGTTTCAACGGGCTGCAGGTCGCGGCGCGCAAACCGAAACAGTTGAAGGCCGTCATCAGCCTCTGTTCGACCGACGATCGCTATGCCGACGACATCCATTTCATGGGCGGCGCGCTGCTGAACGACAATCTCGGCTGGGGCTCGGTCATGTTCGGCTATATGTCGCGCACGCCCGACAAGGCGATCCTCGGCGACAAATGGCGCGACGTCTGGATGCACCGGCTTGAGAATCATCCGCTGCTCGCGGCCGACTGGCTCGAGCATCAGCGTCGCGACGCGCTCTGGAAACACGGATCGATCTGCGAGGACTGGTCGGCGGTCGAGGCCGCCGTCTATCTGGTCGGCGGCTGGGCCGACGGTTACTCGAACACGATCCCGCGCATGCTTCAGCATCTGCAATGCCCGAAGAAAGGTCTGGTCGGGCCCTGGGCGCATAAATATCCGCATTTCGCCAAGCCCGGCCCGCGCATCGGCTTCCTGCAGGAATGCCTGCGCTTCTGGGATCACTGGCTGAAGGGCAAGGATACCGGGATCATGGACGAGCCCGAGTATCGCGCCTGGATCCTCGACTACGAGCCGCCGCATGCGTTCTACGAGGAGCGCAAGGGGCACTGGGTCGCCGAACCGTCCTGGCCTTCGCCGAACATCGAACCGCTGACGCTGGCAATCAACAGCGACGGGCTCGCGGCCAAAGCCGGCAAGGAAAGCGCCGTCACGTATCTCTCGCCGCAGGATGTCGGTGCCGGCAGCGGTGCCTGGTGCGGTTACGGCCTGGGCCCGCAGGGCCAGCCCGACCAGAGGATGGACGACGGCAAATCGCTCTGCTTCGACAGCGCGCCGCTCGATGCGCCACTCGAGATTCTGGGGGCGCCGGTCATGGAACTCGATCTGGCGATCGACCGCAAGCAGGGCTTCGTGGTGGCGCGCATTTGCGACGTCGCCCCGGACGGGGCTTCGCAGCGGGTCACCTATGGCGTGCTCAATCTCAGCCATCGCAACAGCCACGAAGAACCGGAATCGATGAAACCGGGCGAACGCACCAAGGTCCGCGTCCAGCTCTGCGATATCGGCTGGTCGTTTCCGAAGGGCCATTGCATCCGGCTTGCGCTTTCGACCAGCTACTGGCCGATCCTGTGGCCGTCGCCGGAACCGGTGACGCTCACCGTGCATACGGGTTCGAGCAAGCTGGTGCTGCCATCCCGCAAGCCGCGAGCGGAAGACGCCAGGCTGCCCGCGTTCGAGGAATCCGAAAGCGCCCCGCCGCAGAAGCGCACGCATCTGACGCCCGGCAGCAGCCGGCGCTGGTTCGAGCACGATATCGGCAGCGAAATGACGCGCTATCATATCGAGGAGCGCAGTGGTCGTTACATCATCGATTCGCACGGGCTCGAATCCGAATCCGACACGATCGAGATCTTCAGCGTGAAGGCCGACGATCCGCTTTCGGCCGAGGTCGATATCGCGGTTTCATACTCGATCGGACGCGGTGACTGGCAGACGCGCACCGAAACGCGCACGGTCATGACCTGCACGAAGACCGACTATATCCTCGATGCGACGCTCGATGCGTATGAGGGTGTGGGTGCTGACGAACGCCGCGTCCATTCGAAGAACTATCATCGCGTCATCAAGCGGGATTTCAACTAGGCGGACTCGGATCGGTGCGCGGGGGTACAAGCTCGCACCCAACAACATTACTCGTCATGCCCGGGCTTGACCCGGGCATCCACCGCACCGATACGCCAAGCCTCACCGGATACTTTCGAGAGTGACCGAACCATGGATCGCCGGGTCGAGCCCGGCGATGACGATTGGAGGAATGCGGAGCCGATTGGCCAGCATGGCATCGCGTTGCCCGGGTGAACGCGCCTAAACTCCCGGCGCGCCGCGCGGGCGACGACCGGATGAGCCGTCGCCGCGCAGCGTTCCGTGCCCGTCAGGCGCCGCTGGTCTTCAGCAACTCCGAGCAAGCGTTGACGACGCCGGCATCGGCGGCTTCCTCGCCGCGCAATACGACGGCATAGGCCTTCGCCAGTTCGGTTCGAGCCTCGCGCGCCTGGTAGCCCGAGAGATCGGCCACGTCGCCGGTCGCATCGCGATGGGCCTGTGCCAGCGACGCGCAGATCGATGCCTGACCGTCGACCCAGGCGGTCTGCACCTGACGCGCATTCGATCCGCTGGTTACGACCCAGCCTGCGCTGAACGCAACGATCGCGAGCGCAACACCGCCCGCCACGACACCGCCGATAAACGGCTTCAGTTTTTCACGATTCATGTTTGATCTCTCCCTGTGAGTTTGCTATGCGCTCTCTCGCGGCGGCGTACAGACACGCCGCGATTATGCCGAGCAACTGTTTTGAGCGCCTTGTTTCAGGCTGCGGGCCCGCGGTATCGCGGATGGCGCCCGGTGGACAAAGCAAACTGCCCGCCTGGGCGATCAGGTAGCGAGCCGGATGTTCCGGTTTGCCGAGTTTAAGATTTCTTGGTCGACTCAGGTGCGGCTTCGGCCGCCTTCTTGGCAGGCGCCGCCGGCTGAACGACAGGCGGTGTCATCCGCGACGTCCCGCCGGACGGAGCCGGCACGCGTTGCTTGGTGGAAAAGCTCTTGAAGGACATTGAGGGCGCCTATCTGTTTGAGGCTAAATCAATTGGGACAATAATACACATGGTCTGGAATAGGTATCTTTCAATAGGATACTGTATTTGCGGCAATATCGTCAGATAATAGCCAGATATCGTTCCCGGTAACATTTGACGATACTTGGCGGTATTACTGACGATCGGGGGCATCGTGGCGTTCGAGCCCCCATTTTGCCGCCTCGGCGACGACCGGGCTCTCATCGGTCGCCAGTCGCTCGAGCGCTGCGCGCGCTTCCGGCGAGCCATCGTTGCCGAGCGCGATTGCGACATTGCGCACGAAGCGTTCGCGGCCGATCCGCTTGATCGGCGAGCCGGCGAAGAGGACGCGGAACGAGGCATCGTCGAGCCCGGCCAGCTCGACCAGTTTCGGCGCGGTCAGCTCGGCACGCGGCAGGAACGCATACTCCTTGGTGGCGCTTGCATATTTGTTCCACGGACAGACCGCGAGGCAATCGTCGCAGCCATAGATGCGGTTCCCCATGGCGGCGCGGAACTCGTCCGGGATCGGACCCGCATGTTCGATCGTGAGATAGGAGATGCAGCGCCGCGCATCGAGCCGGTAGGGCTCGGGAAAGGCCGCCGTCGGACAGATATCGAGGCAGCGGCTGCAAGTCCCGCAATGATCGACCTCCGGCGCATCGGGTGCGAGGTCGAGCGTGGTGAAGAGCGCGCCGAGAAAGAGCCATGAGCCGAATTCGCGCGATACCAGGTTGGTATGCTTGCCGCGCCAGCCGATGCCGGCTTGCTCGGCGAGCGGCTTCTCCATCACGGGGGCGGTATCGACAAACAGTTTCGCCTCGCAGCGATAGCTGCGCGCGAGCCATTCGCCGAGCTTGCGCAGCCGCGGTTTCATCACGTCGTGATAGTCGCGGCTGCGCGCATAGACCGAGATATTGCCGCGATCCTTGTGTGCGAGCAGCGCGAGCGGGTCTTCCTTGGGCGCGTAATTGGCGCCAACCAGTACGACGCTGCGCGCCTCGGGCCAGATCACATGCGGATCGCGCCGGCGCTCGGCATTGCGTTCCATCCAGCCCATCGTGCCGTGCCAGCCGGCCTCGAGAAACGCATCGAGCTTCGCACCGGCGTCGCCGATCTCCGGCCGCGCGAATCCGACCGCATCGAAGCCCAGCGCGCGCGCCTCAGCGCGGATCGCGGCACGCATCGGGTCGTCGACCATGACTGTCGGTTCAGGCACCGTGTCGGCAGGGACAGGCATGGGTGGAGGTTAGCATGGAGCGACTGTGTCATCATCTTTCGTCATGCCCGGGCTTGACCCGGGCATCCATTCTGCCGAGGCACCGAGCATCTGTTCGAAATCGGAATCTCGCCGGTTCGTGGATCGCCGGGTCAAGCCCGGCGATGACGATTGAGTGTAAGACGGGCGGTAAGATCGAAACACCACCAACGAAGACCGCTCACACCGGCTCGATGTCGCCCTTCGCCTGCTCGGCCGCGAATTCGGTGTGAAATGCGTCGAACCGCCCCGCGGCGATCGCCTCGCGGATCTCGCGCATCAGCGTCTGGTAATGCGCGAGATTATGCCAGGTGAGGAGGATCGGCCCGAGTATCTCCTCGCCGCGCGCGAGATGATGCAGATAGGCGCGCGAGAACTGCGTGCAGGCGGGGCATGAACAGCTTTCATCGAGCGGCCTTGGATCGTCCTGATGCCGCGCGTTGCGAATATTGATCGTCGCGCGCCGCGTGAAGGCCTGGCCGGTGCGGCCCGATCGCGTCGGCATCACGCAATCGAACATGTCGATACCGCGCGCAACTGCCCCGACGATGTCGTCGGGCCGGCCGACACCCATCAGATAGCGCGGGCGATCCTGCGGCAGATGCGGCAGGGTCGCGTCCAGCGTTTCGAACATCATCGCCTGCCCCTCGCCGACCGCGAGCCCGCCGACCGCATAGCCGTCGAACTCGGTCGCAATCAGCTCCGCCGCCGATTCTGCGCGCAAGGCGGGATAGATGCTGCCCTGTACGATGCCGAAGAGGCCATAACCCGGCCGTGCATCGAACGCATCGCGGCAGCGCTGCGCCCAGCGCATCGAGCGCTGCATCGAAGCCGCGGCCGTCGTCTCGTCGGAAGGGAACGGCGTGCATTCGTCGAGGACCATCGTGATCGTGGCATCGAGCTGGCGCTGGATTTCCATCGCGCACACGGGTGTGAGCTCGTGCGACGAGCCGTCGATATGCGACTGGAAGGTGACGCCCTTCTCCGTAATCTTGCGCAGGTTGGCGAGAGACATCACCTGGAAGCCGCCGGAATCGGTCAGGATCGGGCCGGGCCAGTTCATGAAACGATGCAGCCCGCCGAGCCGCTCGATGCGCTCGGCGCCGGGCCGCAGCATCAGGTGATAGGTATTGCCGAGCACGATTTCGGCGCCGGTTGCCTTCACCGCATCGGGTGTCATTGCCTTGACCGTCGCAGCCGTGCCGACCGGCATGAAAGCAGGCGTCTCGAAAGACCCGTGCGCGGTCCCGACCCGGCCGCGCCGCGCCGCGCCGTCGCTGCGTTCCAGTGTAAATCCGAACGCGCTCATGATCCCGCACTCATGATTGGGGCCGCTCGAGCAGGCAGCAATCGCCATAGGAATAGAAGCGATAGCCGGTTTCGATTGCATGCGCGTAAGCCGATTTCATGCGATCGATGCCGGCGAAAGCGCAGACCAGCATGTACAGGGTCGAGCGCGGCAGATGGAAATTGGTCAGCAGAAGATCGGCCGCGCGAAATCGATAGCCCGGCGTAATGAAAATGTCGGTCTCGCCGGCGAACGGCCGCACCATGCCGTCCTCGCGGGCCGCGCTCTCGATGAGGCGCAGCGACGTGGTGCCGATGGCGACGACGCGCCCGCCTTGCGCATGCGTCGCGTTGATCGCCCGCGCGGCTTCCTCTGTCACCTGCCCCCATTCGGCATGCATGCGATGATCTTTCGTATCCTCGACCTTGACCGGCAGGAAGGTACCCGCCCCGACATGCAGCGTCACGCTGGTCACAGCAATGCCCTTCGCATCCAGCGCCGCCAGGAGTGCTTCGGTGAAATGCAGACCCGCCGTGGGTGCCGCGACCGCGCCCGGCTCGCGCGCGAACAGCGTCTGGTAGTCGGCGCGGTCGGCCGGATCGGGCGCCTCGCGCGGGATATAGGGCGGCAGCGGCATCGCGCCGATGCGATCGAGCGCGGCCATGAGCGCCGCATCGTCGCAGGCGAAATCGAGCACGATCTCGCCGCCCTCGAGTTTCGCCTCGACCGTCGCCGCGAGACCCGCCGAGCCGTCCGCATCCGCGAAGGCGATCCGGTCGCCCGGCTTGAGACGCTTCGCCGGCCGCGCGAAGGCGGCCCAGCGCCCCGGGCCGAGCCGCTTGTGCAGGGTCGCCTCGATGCGCGCGTCACCGCGCCGCCCTTCCAGCCGTGCCGCGATCACCTTGGTATCGTTGACGACCAGCAGATCGCCGGCACGCAGAAGATCGGGCAGATCGCGCATCGTCCGGTCGGCCAGCGACTCCTGCCGCACATGCAGCAGCCGGGCCGCATCGCGCGGCCGCGCCGGATGCGCCGCGATCCGCTCGCGCGGCAATTCGAAATCGAACAGGTCGACTTTCATTTCATGGTGCGCGGCTGAGGGTTGCTCGATCGGGCGGCGTTTACCGGTTGATGGGCCGGTTGACGGGGCCGGTTCACGGGGCCGGTTGACGGAGCCGGTTGATGGGGCCGGTTGACGGGGCCGGGATGATAGGCCTATCGGTCTCGGCCCGTCACCGCCAGGAAAGACCCGCCGGCCGCCATGACCGACGCCAGCCCCAACGCCCGTGTGGCCCCGTTACCGCCGATTTCCGGCCGATTCTTGACGCTGGTCGCGGTCTTCGTGGCCTGCCTGGTCGTGTCCAATTTCATCGCCGGGAAGATCGTCGAATTCGGCGCGCTCAATCTGTCGGCGGCGCTGATCGTGTTCCCGCTCACCTACATCATCGGCGACGTGCTCACGGAGGTGTATGGCTATCGCCGTGCGCGCCAGGTGATCTGGCTCGGCTTCCTCGGCAATCTCGTCGCGGTCGGAGCCGTGATGATCGCGATCGCTTTGCCGCCGGCCGCGTTCTACGAGGATCACGAGGCCTATGTGCAGATCCTCGGCCAGACGCCGCGCATTCTTGCCGCCTCGCTCGCCGCCTATCTCGTGGGCGAGTTCGTCAATTCCTACGTGATGGCGAAGATGAAGATCTGGACGCGCGGCCGTCGTCTCTGGACGCGCACCATCGGTTCGACCGTGATCGGCCAGAGCCTCGATACCACGATCTTCACCGTGCTGGCCTTTGCCGGCGTGTTTCCGATCGAGGCGATCGTCGCGATCGTGTTGACCGAGTGGGTACTGAAATGCCTCTACGAGGCGGCGATGACGCCGGCGACCTATGCCGTGGTTCGTTGGCTGAAGCGCGCCGAAGGCATCGACGTCTACGATCGCGGGACCAGGTTCAATCCCTTCGCGCTGACGGAGTAGTGGCCCGCGGACCTGATCCTGCCTGCTGTTGTTCGGTCCGATCGATACTTCATTGACTTGGGATTCTTTCAAATGCCCAACAGAGAAAGCGGATTTCGTTACCTGTACAGCGTCGAGAAAACGGAAGACAAAGGTTTGGGAGTCTTTGCTCGCGAAGCCATCGGGAAGTGTAGCATCGTATGGCACTACGTTGCCGGCCTCTATGTCGTGTACGACGAGGCTTCGTTCAGGACGAAGATCGGGCGCATGTCCCCGGTCGACGCGGTCTACGAGCTCACGCATGTCCATGGCGTTGCAGATTTCCCGGGTTGCCTGATACGGGTTCTCGATGACGGCGTGCTGTTGAACCACGCAGGCAGCGCCAATCTGGTTACGAACAACGCCACCCCCGCAAGCACATCGCTCGATAGCGAGTCTCATCGGTACCTGGACCAGGCAACTGAAGCCCTCCTCGACGACCGATTTGCACTGGTGGCGATTCGAGATATCGAGGCAGGCGAGGAATTCACCACCGACTATTTGGCTGAAGCGGCCGAACCTCCCTATTACGACGATCTTTGCGAAGAGTATGGCGTGCAGGAGGGCTATTTGGACGACCGCTAGCGGTCACGCTGGAGTGTGCCGAGCTGGGTTCAATCCGTTCGCGCTGGCAGAGTGACCGGCGCGCCCTCCGGGCGCAACAGCACGTCCATGAACATCGCGAACAATTCCGCCTGCGAGCCGACGCCGAGCTTGCGATGTACGGCCTTCATGTGATTCTGGATCGTGCCCGGTGCGATGCCCAGCATCCGCGCCGAGCCCTTCGCAGAATGGCCGCGGAACAGCAGCTGCACCACCTCGCGCTCGCGCGCCGAGAGAATGCCTGCACCCATCCGGTCCAGCACACGGTCGACGCGTTTGTGCGGCGTATCGAGCGCCGGATCGACCGGCCATAGAGCCGGACCCGCATCGGCGAGCACGGTCTTCAGCAGCGCGGCGACGACGGGCGCCGCATCGACCAGCCGCCGCCGTTCGGCCGGCGTGAACCGGCCGAGCCGCGCGCTGCGCGCGATCGAAAGGCAGCCGGTCAGATCGTCGGGAAAATCCGGGCGCAGGGCGACCGTGACGTTGGCTTCGTCGACCGCGCGATATTGCTTGTAATGCTGGCGGTAATAGTCGCTCTCGAGAAACCTGACGGGCGCCACCTCGCGCAGGAACCAGCAGCCCGGTTCACGACCCTGGCGCAGCGCGATGAAAAACGGATCGAGCAGATAGGCGCCGGCGGCATAGGCGTCGTAGCCGGATATCTCCTCGGGCGGACAGGCGGCGATGCTCGGACTGTCCTCGCCGCGATAGACGATCAGCGACCAGCCTTCGAAGGCGGCCAACGTCTGCACCGCATCGATGAGCGCTGCCGGACGCGTCGCATTGTCGGCGGACAAGACGCGGGCGAGCGCCCGGTTCCATCCCGCATGGACGGTTTCTTGCTGAACCGTCCGGGTTCGCGGTTTCGACTGCTGGTCCACGATCCTCGCCCGATGAAGATAGCCGCGCACAGGCTAGCCTTGTCCGCTCTTGCACTCAAACCGCATGGCGAGCCCGCAGGGCCGGATTGTTCACCCTGTCCGCTGTGACAACAGGCGGTCTGGTAGCGCGGAGGGGGTGCTGTAAAATTGCCGCCATGGCCGGGAACCACGCAGCGCCGTTGGATGCCTATCGATGGCATTGCCGGGCGGGATTGATCGCCGGGCCCGCGCTGTTTGCTGTGCTGCTTGCTCTGCCGGCACCTGCCGGGCTTTCTGATCCGGCCTGGAACACAGCTGCGCTTGCGCTGTGGATGGCGATCTGGTGGATGAGCGAGGCCGTGCCGCTCGCCGTAACCGCGCTGTTGCCGGTGCTGTTGTTTCCCCTCATGGGTGTCATTTCGATCGCCGAGGCGACCGCGCCCTATGCCGATCCGCTGATTTTTCTTTTTCTCGGCGGTTTCCTGCTCGCTCTCGCCTTGCAGCGATGGGGCCTCGACCGGCGCATCGCGCTGGTCATTCTCGGGGTCGTCGGCGAGCGCCCGCAGCTCGTCGTCGCCGGTCTGATGCTGGCGACCGCATTCCTGAGCCTCTGGATCAGCAACACCGCAACGGCGATGACCATGCTGCCGATTGGCCAGTCGATCCTGGCTACGATGCGCCGCTGTAGCCAGCCAACAGCTTCTGACGAGCTCGATAAGTTCTCTGCCTCGGTCATGCTCGGCATCGCGTATGCCGCTTCGATCGGCGGCATGGGATCCCTGATCGGTACGCCGCCGAACGCGCTTCTTGCCGGCTATCTGCGCGAGGCGCACGGAATCGAGATCGGTTTTGCGCAATGGTTTGCGATCGGCTTGCCGACAGTCGCGATTCTGCTGCCGATCACCTGGTTGTGGCTGGTACGGATCGCGTTTCCGTTCGAACCCCGCGCCCTTACCGGCCATCGCGCAGCACTTGCCGCCGAACGCGCCACGCTTGCGCCGATGTCTCGCGGCGAATGCATGGTTGCGATAATTTTCGCCCTGACCGCGCTAGCCTGGATCACGCGGCCGCTCGTGCAGGATCTGACCGGCCTCGTCTATTCGGATCCGGCGATCGCGATCGCTGCGGGGATCCTGCTGTTCGTTATCCCCGTCGAGCGAAAAGACGGCCGGTTCCTGCTGACCTGGCGCGACACGGCCAATCTGCCATGGCATGTACTGATCCTGTTCGGCGGCGGGCTTTCCCTGGCGCAGGCCATCGATGGCAGCGGTCTTGCCCTGGCAATCGGCAACAGCGCAACAGGCTTCGCGGCCATGCCGCCGATCCTGTTCGTGGCGGCGCTTGGCCTCCTGATCGTCGCCCTGAGCGAACTCGCCAGCAACACGGCGATTGCCGCCGTATTCCTGCCGGTGGCCGGTGCGCTCGCCTTCGGCATCGGCGCCGACCCGGTTTTGCTGGCGGTCACGGTTGCCCTGATGGCGTCGCTCGGCTTCATGCTGCCGGTGGGTACGCCGCCCAACGCTATCGTCTATGGCAGCGGTGCCGTGGCCGCCACGCAGATGCTGCGCGCTGGCGCGCCGCTCGATCTGATCGGCATCGCCGTCGTGACGCTGATAGCATGGGCGCTCGGGCCGGCGCTGTTCGGCTAGAATTGGGCATCGCGCTTTTCCGGAAGGATGCAGCCATGGACAATTTCACCCCCTTTTCGGCTCTCGCCGGCGGCGCGCTGATCGGGGCCGGCATTGTCCTGCTGATGATCGCCAACGGCCGCATTGCCGGCGTCAGTGGCATTCTCGGCAGCGCCGTTCAACCGGACGGACCGGAATGGCGATGGCGCGTCGGCTTCATCGTCGGCCTGGTCGGCGGTGCCGCACTCGCCATGGCCACCGGTGTCGCGCCCGTCTCGATCGAGATCACAGGATCGCTGCCGCTGCTGATCGGCGGCGGGCTGCTGGTCGGGTTCGGCACGCAGCTCGGCAGCGGCTGCACCAGCGGTCACGGGGTCTGTGGTCTTGCCAGATTGTCGCCGCGATCGCTCGTTGCGACCGGCCTCTTCATGGCCAGCGGTGCGGCAACGGTGTTCGTCATGCGCCATATGATCGGAGGTTGAGATGCGCCAGACATTCTGGGCCATCCTTGCGGGCCTGCTATTTGGGGCCGGTCTCGGCGTTTCGCAGATGGCGAACCCGGCCAAGGTCCTCGCTTTCCTCGATGTGGGTGCAATTCCGTCCGGCGGCTGGGATCCGAGCCTCGCTCTGGTCATGGTCGGCGCGCTGATCGTGACATTCGCCGGTTTCGCGGTCGCGCGCCGCCTGAACAAACCTCTCGCCGCCGAGCGTTTCGAATGGCCAGCGCGGCGCGACATCGATGCCAGGTTGGTGGCAGGCTCCGTACTGTTCGGGATCGGCTGGGGCGTGGTGGGTTACTGTCCGGGGCCGGCGATCGCCTCGCTCGCCTGGGCGCGCAGCGAAACCATCGCATTCGTTCTGGCCATGATCGCCGGCATGGTGATCTGGCGGCGCACGCTCGGTTCGAGCAACAAGGCGCCGGTTAGCGTGCGCTGACACCCGCTTTCGCCCCGTCCAGCGCCTGCAGGATATCGGCGACGAGATCCTCGACCTCTTCGAGCCCGACCGAGATACGGATCAGCCCGTCGCCGATGCCATGCTGCGCGCGCTCTTCGGCGCTGTAGGTCGAATGCGTCATGGAGGCCGGATGCTGGACCAGCGTCTCGGCATCGCCCAGGCTGACCGCGCGGGTGACGAGGGCGAGCCGGTTCATGAAGGCGAGCCCGCTACTGATCCCGCCTATCAGTTCGAGCGAGATCATGCCACCGAACGCCGACATCTGCTTTTTCGCGAGCGCATGGCCGGGGAACGAGGGCAATCCCGGATAATCGAGCCGGTCGATCGCCGGATGGTTGCGGATCGCTTCGGCGATCGCGTGCGCCGATTGCGAATGCCGCTCGAGCCTGAGCTTCAGGGTTTTGAGACCGCGCAGGATCAGGAACGCATTGATCGGCGAGAGCGTCGCACCGGTGAGCGAGCGCAGACCGAGCAGGCGCACCTGCTTCATCAGATCGGCCGACCCGATGCAGACGCCGCCGAGCAGATCGCCATGCCCGCCGAGATACTTGGTCGCCGAATGCAGCACCAGATCGGCGCCGAACTCGAGCGGCCGCTGCAAAGCGGGCGAGCAGAATGTATTGTCGACCGCAACCAGTGCGCCGGCCGGCTTCGCCAGCCTGGCGATCGCCGCGATATCGATGATGCGCAGATTGGGATTGGCCGGCGTCTCGAAGAAGACGAGCTTCGTGTTCTTCTTCAGGGCGCGCGCAAGATTATCCGGCTCGGTCAGGTCGATCGCCTGCACGGTGACGCCAAAGCGCGTCAGTCCGTTCATGAAGAAGGCATAGGAACTGCCATAGATCGTGTGATCGATGATCAAATCGTCGCCGGCTGAGACCAGGGCCCAGACCATGCTGGTGATCGCACCGATGCCCGAGGCGAAAGCGACGGCCGCCTCGCCCCCTTCGAGCGAGGCCATGCGGGTTTCGAGCAGCGCCTGCGTCGGGTTCCGCGTACGGCCATAGATATATCCGGCGCGCTCGCCGCGGAACAGTTCGCCGCCCGCTTCCGCACTCTCGAACGCATAGGTCGAGGTCATGTGGATCGGCGGCGTCAGGGCGCCCTGCTCGTCCGCCGGATCGTAGCCCTCGTGGATCGCACGGGTCGCGAAACCCGGTGCTGCGTTGCGGCGATCGCGTTTCCTGTCGGTCATGGGATTCCTTAAAGTTTCGGACGGCGCGTCGGCGTATCGAGCCAGGGCCGTACTCGCTCCAACGCGGCCGCGACGCGGAAGCAGCGTGTGTCGTCGAAGGCGCGAGCGACGATCTGGATCCCGACCGGCAGCCCGTCGCGGCCGATACCGGCCGGCACCGCGAGCACCGGCAGGCGGCCGAGCATGTTGAAGGGATACGTCAACGGCCAATCATAGTCGGTGTCGATCGTGCGGCCGGCGACCTGCATTTTCTCCCACGGGCGCTGATCGGCCTTCACCGCCGCCGCCGATACCGTCGGACAAACAAACGCCTGGTAACGCTCGAGCATCGGTCCCATCTGGTCGTGAAATGCCGCCGCCATGTCGAACGCATGCAGGAAGTCTTCGGCCGTCGTGGTTCCGGCGCGATCGGCATACCAGTGCGTGTAGTCGCACAGCAGCTCACGATATCGCCTTTCGTAACGCTGCATCGCCCCGCCGAACAGATGATCGAGATAGCCCATGCAGGCCTTCTGCAGCTCCGATGTCCAGACAATATCAACCGGCTCGACGACGGCGCCGGCGCTCTCCAGGGCCTGTAATGCTGCCATCGTCTGTTCGCGAACGTCGGAATCGATCGGCCAGAAACCGAAATCGAGTGAATAACCGATCTTCCAACCTTCGATCCCGCCGGACTCGGCTGGCAAACGCAGTTTTGGGCGGATCGCGGCGATGTCATGTGGATGCGCGCCCGCCGTTACGTTCTGCATCAGCGCCGCATCGGCGACCGTTCGTGTGAGGGGGCCGATCACGTTGTAGCTGTCGAGGCTGAAGGGCGGATCGTTCGGGTTGCGGCCGTGCGGCGGCTTGAATCCGACGACGCCGCAGAGGGAGGCCGGCACGCGGATCGAGCCGCCGATATCGGAGCCGGTCGCCAGCGTTGCCGAACCGGCGGCCAGAACGGCGCCGGACCCGCCCGACGACCCGCCGCAGGTGAAAGCCTGATTCCACGGCGACCGGGTTGTGCCATGGATGCGCGTATCGGTGATCCAGGCGGAACAGAATTCCGGACAGGTCGTGCGACCGATCGCGATGGCGCCCGCGCGCAGCAGGCGATCGATCGCAGGATTGGTCCGGGTCGCGATGTGATCCTTATGCACCAGCGAGCCGTTGGTCGAGCGCTGACCCTTGACGTCGGCTTCATCCTTGATCGCCAGCGTCAGCCCTTCGAGCGCACGTGGCCGACCACCCGGTTTGGCATAGCGCGACTCGGCCTTGCGGGCGCGATCGAGTGCCTCGTCGAAATAGCGATTGCAATAGGCGTTGATGATCGGCTCGGTCGCCTCGGCGCGCGCGATTTGCGCCGTGACGATGTCGACCGGCGACAATGTCCGAGCGCGAAACCGCGTCAGCGCCTCGGTCGCCGGCATATAGCAAAGCTCAAGATCGATCATCGAGGTCCCCCGCTTGGCCGGCGATTGTGCCCGGCCGAACCGGGCCGGGCAAACTAGCACCAGACCTCGATCGGCGGCCGATCGATCTGTTATCCTGTCCTGATGACCC
>JBBDWW010000177.1:17532-27579 GCA_040902645.1 Dongiaceae bacterium
ACCCGGGTCGCGATCATAGGCAATGCCGGCGGCGGCAAATCGACCCTCGCCCGCAAACTCGGCGCGGCGCGCGGCCTGCCCTGTCACGCGGTCGACCAGCTCCAATGGTTGCCGGGCTGGCGGCCTGCGCCGCAGCAAGAATTCGATGCACGGCACGATGCGATCCTCGCCGGCGAACGCTGGATCGTCGACGGCGTCGGCGGTCTCGATGCGATCGCCCGCCGCATCGCGCGCGCCGATACGGTCCTGCTGGTCGATCTGCCGTTGCGAACGCATCTCTGGTGGGCGACCAAACGCCAGATCCGCTCGATCTTTCTCGGCCGGCCCGACGGACCCGAGGGCTGCCCGATGTGGCACGTCACATGGCGGCTCTATCGCATGATCTGGTGGACCATCGCGAATTGCGCCCGCAATTCCTGGCACTGATCGCAGAAGCCGCGCCCGGGACGCGGGTCTTTCATCTGCGCTCGCCGCGCGACCTCGCCGCATTCGAATGGCAATATTGCCGCGAGACTCCGGCGTAACACGCGTCAGGGTTTCAGTGTCTCCAGATCGACCGTCGGATTCTCTTTGGAGAGCATCGCCGCGTCGCTCCGTGTCGCGGCATATTCCGCGATGGAGGTGCGCAGGTCGGCGACCGCCGCGTCGACATCGGCGCTGTCCAGCCCCTGCACCGTCACGATTGCACGTTTGGTCGCGAGCGTGATCGGACTGCGCGCATCCTGATACCAGTTCCAGCGCCGGCACAGAATTTTCTCGGAATCGGCATAGACCACCTCGCCGTCCTTCGGCGGATCCTCGCTTCCGCTTTCATCGCCGAGCGCGATGAAACTGTCGCCCGGCTTGGCGAAACGGAAACCGAGATCGCCGCGCACCTGATCGAGATCGTCGGCGCCGATCGGCACCAGATGGCGCAGCGACGCCAGATTGTAGCAATCGACGAACCCGTTGATGCGCGGCAGGCCGCGGCCCTGCAGGACACCGCGCAGGAGTCGCTCGACCGAGCAGCGATAGCTGGTTTTCTTGATACCCATGGCCCGATAGGCCTTGCGCCAGTCGCGGATCGCGGGAACCTCGCCGACCGTATCGAGATGGTAACGCGTGGTGGCGTCGAACTCGGCATCGGTGGTCGCCGCATCGAGCATCGGCGCGCGGCCGTCCGGGACCGCCTCGATCTCGCAGAGAACCACCCCGCAGCGAAAAGCCGGAAACGCGTCGAGGACCGGTTCGATCGAGAAGTTCATTCGCTACTCTCCGGCATCTTGAACGGCGCGTCGTCGGCGAAGCGGCGCAGCACATTCTCGGTGATGCGGCTCACATTGTTGTCGTACCCCTCATGCGCAAGCGCCGCCGGCCAGGAAATCGAGCCGGTCGCGAATAGAGCGCCGCCATTCGGACACTCGTAGAAGACGATATCGGCATAGCAGGCTTCGGCCTCCTCGCCATTGATCGTCGGATGATGAAACAAGGTCTCCTCGGGCGCGAGATTGAAATAGCGGCTATGCGCTTCGGAGCGCGCGAGGATGAGCGCATGAGCTGGCGTGCCGAGCGAAAAATCAGCCCGGTCGATCTCCTCGCCCGCCGCACCGCCGCCTTTCGATCCGAAATCGCCGATGATCTCGTCGGCGACGCCCTCGAAGATCCAGGCCGCGCGCGGATTCGCAGCATCCTTCATGCGGCGGTAATAGCTGCCAAAATCGAATCCGGTCGCGACCGTGCCGACGCCGACCAGCCCCTGCGGCGCTCGCCCGAGCCGGCGCCAGAGGCCGCCATATTCGCCGGTGAAACTGTGATAGGCCTCGCCGGGGGCCGTGCCCCAATAGCGCGCACCCGATTCCGCGCGACGGATTTCGATCACATGCGGCTTCTCGGGATGCACGGCATGGCGCCAGTAGAAGCCGTTGCCGCCGAGATACATCAGCCGCCCGCCCTGCTGCTGGTATTCGACCGCAGCGTCCCACATCACCGTCGACCAGTATTCGGGATGCGCACCGGTCACGATCACGTTGTACGGCTCGAGCGCGGCAAGCCCGTCCTCGTGGATCATGTCGTCGGTGACGATGTCGTAATCGAAGCGCTTGGCCTCGAGCCAGTCGGTCACATGCATGTCGCCGTTGAACGCCCAGACGCGGTTCTTCACCTGCATCGAGAACAGCGGCCGCAGCCGCGAGGAATAACAGACACCCGTGCCGTCGCTATGGGTGTCGTAGGGCGACATGCCGAGCTCGCGATGCTCGTTGAGATAGAGCTCCCACGGATTGAGCGTCAGGAAATTACCCGACTTCATCTCCATGTCGGCGTCGTCAGTACGGTAATGCGAGTTTGCATAGGCCATGAAGGTATGGGTCGAGGCGAGGAAGGCGATCTTCGCGCGCGCTGCGCTTTTCGCCGGCACCACGAAAAACGGAATGCGCTCCTCTTCGCCTGCATGCTCGCCGAGGCCGGTCAGCCGCGCGGCATAGATTCCGGTCTTCAGGTCGGCTGGAACCGTGAACGTGAAGTCAGTCCCCCAGCCGCAGTCCTCGAGATCGTCGTCGTGGAAATGCACCGCCGCATAGTGATCCGGATTGCGCGTCCAATCCTGCACGCTGCCGTCCCAGCGCGAACCCGTGACGGCGCGGGTCGGCATGTTGACCAGTCTTCCGTCGAGCTTGTGCGGTCCGATATCGATCATCCGCTCGCTGCTCATCCCTTGCGCAAAATCCCAGGCGGCCACCACGCGCGTCCTCGTTGCACCGTCGATGCCGCCGTGCAGAAGCGCGTCGATCTCGCTCTCCGGAAGGCTCCCGTGCAGCAATGTCGGCGCCTCGATCCGCCCGTTATAGAAACGGGTCATTCGGGGTTTCAGCTCGCGTCCCGACCAGACGGCAGCGACGGTCAGATCGAGACCGCTTTCGGCCGGATTCAGATTTTGGAGTCGCGCGCGTTTTACGCCCGCCGGCGCATCGAGCGGAAACCCGGTCACGTTGCGCTGTGCGATGAAGGCGTCGCCGCTCGCCGGATCGTATCCGGCAACGATGCGCAGCCAGCGCCGCGCCGGTACCGCCGCATCGCCGGCGAGGTCCGCAAACTCGCCTTTGCCATCGCCGATCCGCAGCCGAAGCCGTGCGTTGTCGTCGATGAAGAGGCCCCATCCCGCCCGGCGATCGGGACGCGCGCGCGCCATCAGACATTGCTCGCCCTCTCCCGGCATGGTCGGGAAGATCGTCAGCGCGATTGCGAACGCGCCGTCAGTATCCAGTGCCGGGTCGGCCGCGACGATGCCAAAGGATCCGATTTCGATCGGCTGGAAGCGACCGGCAAATTCGCTGAGTTCGGCAACGACCGTTTCCTTGAAGCCCGGACCGGCGGGCATGTCGTCGCCGCAGATGAGGCGCACGATGTCGGCGCGATAGCGCGCGACATCGTCGCAGCTCGCCTGCATCCTGACGGTCTCACCGGGCCGCAGCGTCCAGCGATCGGCGTAACCCAGAATCCTGTGCATGCGCCTCAGCCCTCGCCGTCGAGTCCGGCCGGGAACGGAAGGCCGCTATGTTTTTCCCAACGCAGCTTGAGCAGCGCCCATTCGGCATCGGCCAGTTTCGTGAACAGGCGATTGTCGAACGGCTGAACCGGATCGCCGCGTTTTGCGCCCATCCGTGCCAGATACCAGGATCGATGCGGCTCATGCACGCAGATGACGATCTTGCCCGCCATCGGCTCGATCCGCAGCCGGTTGAGCAGGCGGCGGAGCTCGAGGCTGTGATGCTTCTTCGGCACGCGCCGATACTCGGCCAGCAGCGCCGCGTCCGCTTCGGTAATCCGGTACATCCCGCCTCCCGTCGCACGTCGACAACCACGCGCATCCTAGCTTCCGTACTGGGAAGGCGCGAGCCCGCCGGCAGCATGCGGCCGTCGGCGCCGATGACAGACGATCGCGGATCGGCTAGAGGATAGAGACAGAAGGCGTCGGGCAAGGCCCGGAAAGATCGGCCCCGTGATCTATTATCTCGTCACCGCGACGCATCTTTACACGATGCGGGATTTCCTTGCCGGGCCCGGGCAACCGCTTGCCGCGCGGCTCAAGGTGGTGACCTACAAGGATTTTCTCAGCAACAAGGTGCTGCCGTTCGGCACCTACGTGTTTTCCGATGTCGACCGCATGAGCGGATCGCAATCGATGGATCTGCTGAAGCGCTGGAAAGCGATCCGTGCCGCCGGCGCCCGCACCCTCAATCATCCGGTCCTCTCGCTGCGGCGCTACGATCTGCTGCGAAAACTCTACGAGGAAGGCATCAACCGGTTCGATGCCTATATGATGACCGAACATCGCAAGCCGAAACGGTTTCCGGTGTTCATTCGCTCGGCGTTCGACCATGAGGGTGCAAAGACGGAGCTTCTGGCCGATCAGGCTGCCCTCGATGCCGAACTCGCGCGCCTGCGCGCCGAACCGGTCTGGCCCGGCGGCAAGGTGATCGTCGAGTACGAGCATTACGCCGATGCGCAGGGCGTCTACAGGAAATATGCAGGGTTCCGCGTTGCCGACCGCTTCATTCCGCGCCAGATCCTCGCGGCAACGCAATGGGTCGTGAAGCAGCCGGAACTCCAAACGCCCGAACTGGCCGCCGAGGAAGCCGCCTATCTCGATGCCAATCCGCATCAGGACCTGCTGATGCGCGTATTCGATCTGGCCAACATGGATTACGGCCGGATCGACTACACGATCATCGACGGAACGGTTCAGATCTTCGAGATCAACAGCAATCCGACGGTCATCGGGCGCACCTCGGGCGCAGCGCTCCGAAGCGAAGATTCCCTTCGTGGCCCCGCGTACCGCAAGGCGATCGGACGCTACATCGAAGCGATGGAGGCTATCGACATACCCTCCAACGGCCGCCGGATATCACTCGACGAATAGGCCACCGCGCGTTCGGCGCGCCTACTCCGCCTCGGTCTTTGAGCCGTACCGTCGTTCCCACTCCGCGATGATCCGCTCGCGATTGGCGGCGATCCACTCGAAGTCGCTGTCGACCAGTCGGTTGACAAAATCGTCGGGCAGGCCCGGCAGTACCTTCGCCATCCCCGGCATCGCAACGATCGGCCAGTCTTCGGCATAGAGCGCCATCGCTTCGGGCGATGCCGTCCAGTCGAGCAGACGCCGTGCCGCTTCCGGTTCGTCGGTGCCGCGCATGATGGCGACCGCACCGATCTCCCAGAAGATGCCTTCGCTCGGCAGCACGATGTCGACCGGCGCGCCGTCCGCCTGCAATTGCACGACGGCGTTCTCGTAGGAAAGTCCGACGAGATGCTCGCCCGCACCGACCAGTTTGCACGGCTTGGCGCCGCCATGGGTGTAGAAGGCGATGTTTTCGTGCAGACGATCGAGATATTCCCAGCCTTCTTCCTCGCCCATGAGTTCGAGAAATCCGGCGACGATCATGAGCCCGGTGCCCGAGAGAGCCGGGCTCGGCATGGTGATCCGGCCGCGATAGATCGGATCGGCAAGATCCTGCCAGGAAACCGGCGCCGGAATGCCGAGCTTCTCGCCTTCGACCCGGTTGTAGCAGGCAAGGCCGGCATAGCCGGAATAGCCGAACCAGGCCGGCGGATCGCGCCCGTCGACGAGGCGCGGATCGAGATCCGCGAGACCGGCCGGTGCGTAGGGCTCGAGCAGCCCCTCGTCGGCGAGCACGATCACGCTGGTCGCCTGCAGATCCCAGATCACGTCGGCCTGTGGATTGTCGCGTTCGGCCAGCAGGCGCGCCATGACGACACCACCGCTGTCATGCACATGGCTGATCTCGATATCGGGGTTCGCCGCCTCGAAAGCCGCCTGGTATTTCGAGAAAACTTCGTAGGTGAGCGTGCTGTATACCGTCAGCGTCGTCGGTTCCTGCGCGGCCGCGCCCTGCGTGCCGAGAACCAGACCGCCGAGCAGCGCGAGCGCAGCGGCATATCGAATCTCGAGCTTCATGTTCGGTCTCTTCAATCCCGTCGCTGGCGGGCGCGTTATTCCGGCTCGACCTTGGTTGCGTACCGGCGCTGCCATTCCTCGCCGATCCGTTGGCGATTATCCGCCACCCACTGGAAATCGATCACCTGCAATCGGTCGAGAAAGTCCTCCGGCAGATAGGGCCGCGGCTCCGCCAGATCCCGGATCGCGACGATCGACCAGAATTCGGCGAACATCGCATTGGCGCGGCGCGACGACGCCCAGTCGAGGAAGCGCTTCGCCGCCTCCGGATTGTCGGTGCCTCTCAACATGCCGACCGAGGCGATCTCCCAGAACATGCCTTCCTCGGGGACGATCGGATCGATTGGCGCGCCACCGTTGATTTCGCGGATCGGCGCGCTCTCGTTCGAGAGGCCGATCGTATATTCTCCGGCACCCGCCAGCTTGCAGGGTTTGCCGCCACTATGCGTATAGAACGCGATGTTCTGGTGCAGCCGGTCGAGGAACGCCCAGCCTTCATCTTCGCCGAATGTCGCCAGGATGCCGGCCACCATCATCATGCCGGTGCCCGACGAATTCGGATCGGACATGGTGATCTGGCCGCGGTAGATCGGATCGGCGAGATCGCGCCAGCTCGTCGGGGGCGGGATGTTGCGGGCCGCGCCCTCTTCGCGGTTATAGCAGACCAGCGCCGCATAGCCGGAGAAGGCGAACCAGTGCGGCGGATCATGTTTGTCGATCAGGCGCGGATCGATATCGGCGAGGCCCGTCGGCGCGTAGGGTTCGATCAGCCCTTCTTCCACCAGCGTAAGGATGCCGGTCGCCGGCATATCGAAGATGACGTCGGCTTTCGGTGCCGCGCGCTCAGCAAGGATGCGGGCGATGATGATACCGCTCGCGTCCTCGAAATGCGTCAGCGTGATATCGGGATTTTCCGATTCGAACGCTGCCTTGTAGATCGCCCATTCATCGGCCGGTGTCGAGCCGTAGACGATCAGCTCTTCCGAAGCGACCGGCCGCGCCAGCGCCAGCCCGATGAGCGCGATAGCAATCAATAGCGCGCGGCCGGGCACCGCCACGCTGCGGATATCTTCAGAATACATTCGCCGTCACCCCTGTTTGTCCGCCGGGCGTGTTGGTCCGCCCTGTCGGTTGCGTGCAACGATACCAGCAGCGTCGCGCGCCGACCATCGCCATGGATACCGGCCTTTGCCCCGGCGCGCGTCAGCCGCCGAGCGCTTCGATCGCCCGTGCCAGCACGATGGCGGTCAACCGCGGATCGGGGCCGAGCGGCCCGGCATAGACCGCAGCCGGATCCGCCGCGAAGGGGGCCGCGGCATCGTCCGACCCATGGGGACCCGCATCGGCAAAGAGGCCGATCCCCACGGCATGTGCGACCCGCCGGCCGGCAAGCAGATCCGCGATGGCCGGCGGCTCGTCGAGGAACCCCGCTTCGACCGAAGCGAAGCGCCCAGCCGCCCCAATCGTCCGCGCATGGTCGCGCGCCGCCACGCCCGATTGCGGATCGCGCGTCGTGCCATGGGCGACCAGCAAGAGCAGCGTCTCGTCGCTCGGCCAGCCGCGCCGGGCCAGCGCTTCCTCGGCTACCGCCGCGGCCAGCAGGGCGATGTCGGGATGGGTGCCAACCGGTGCGGCCAGCCGCACGGCGTCACGCCGCCGGGCCGCCGCCAGCCGTTCGGGCAGTACGAGATTGAAGGCCCGCCCCGCCGCCATCAGGAACGGCACCAGGACGATCCGCGCGGCGGTTGTCGCATCGACCGTCGCGGCAAGCGCCGGTGATCCGTTGAGGCAGGCGGCGGCAATTTCGGCGAACGCCCCCGCCGCGCGCAAACGCTGGACATGGCCGTCGGCCGCCCCCGGCCCGCCGGCAATGCCGTGCGAGCAGAGCACCAGTGCCACGTCCTCGAATGGCCTTGCCATCGGTGGTTCGCCGGGTTGCCTCGCCTCCAGCCTATGTAGCGCTTTGCAACCGGCGGCAAAACGGGCGAAATACACACGCGACGGGGCCGAACGACGATTCGACGAGGGACGGATGCCAGAGCGGAAGCGTTACGACTATATCGTCGTGGGGGCCGGCACGGCCGGCTGCATCATGGCCAACCGCCTGACCGAAGATCCGAACATCCGCGTCCTGTTGCTCGAGGCCGGCGGCCGCGACCGCCATCTGTTCATTCACATGCCGGCGTCGGCCGCGCTCGCCGCGCGCAATCCGAAATTGATCTGGGACTACAAGACCGAGGCCGAGCCGCATCTCGACGGCCGTATCGTCCAGGAACAGCGCGGCCGCGTACTCGGCGGCTCCTCCTCGGTCAACGGCATGGTCGCCAATCGCGGCAACCCGCGCGACTATGACGGCTGGGCGGCACAGGGCCTCGCCGACTGGTCCTTCGCCCATTGCCTGCCCTATTTCCGCAAAAGCGAGACCTTCGATCGCGGCGCCAGCGATTATCGCGGCAGCGACGGGCCGCAGCATATCGAGACCTGTCCTGCCACCAACCCGCTCGACCGGACCTTCATCGAATCCGGTCTGCAGGCCGGCTATCCGTTCACCGACGATCAGAACGGCCGGCAGCATGAGGGTTTCCATATCGCACAGAGCTTCACGCGTCAGGGCAAGCGCTGGAGCGCGGCCGATGGCTATCTCCGTCCCGCGCTCGCGCGCCCGAACCTCACGCTCGAAATGGGTGCGCTGGTGCATCGCGTGAATTTTTCGGGCAAGCGCGCGGTCGGCATCGACTATGCGCAGCGCGGTACCGTGCATCGCGCCGAGGCCGAGCGCGAGGTGATCCTCTGCGGCGGCACGATCAACTCGCCGCAGACTTTGCTGCTCTCCGGCATCGGCGATGCGCAGCATCTCGCCGCGCACGATGTTCCGCTCGTCGCGCATGTGCCGGCGGTCGGGCTGCATCTCGAAGATCATATGACCGTGCCGATCCAGTATGCGGCGCGCAAGCCGGTGTCGGTCGCACGGCAGATTTCGACCCGGCTCGCGCGCTGGCGCGTCGGCCTGCAATGGCTGCTGTTCCGCAACGGGCTCGGCACCACGAATTTCTGCGAGACCGGCTGCTTCTTCAAAAGTTCCGACGCGGTGCCCTATGTCAACATCCAGCACGAGTTCTACGCGCTCTGTGCCTTCGTCGGCGCATCTTCGAGCAATTTTGCGGAAGGCTTCATGTATTCGATGGGCATCATGCGCCCGGCGAGCCGCGGCTGGGTGAAGCTCAGATCGGCGAATCCGGCCGACCATCCGACGATCCGCTTCAACTACATGGAAGCCGAGAGCGACCGGCGCGAGATGATCGATGGCCTGCGGCGCACCCGCGAGATGGCGGCCCAGCGCGCATGGGACGAGTTGCGTGGCGAGGAACTGACGCCGGGCGCACCGGTCCAGTCGGATGCCGAGATACTCGCCTGGATCCGTACCGTCGGATCGACCGAGTATCACCCGACCTCGAGCTGTCGCATGGGCAGCGGCGAGGATTCGGTGACCGATAATCAGGGGCGCGTGCACGGCGTCGAGGCGCTGCGCGTGATCGATGCCTCCATCATGCCGAACAATGTAACGGCAAATCTCAACGCACCGGTCATCATGATCGCCGAGAAACTCGCCGATGCGGTTGCCGGCCGGAAGCCGCTGCCGCCCTCGACCGCGCCGGTCGCGTAGATCGTCATGGCCGACGGACGGCCGCTCGACGGGGTGAAGGTCGTCGATCTGACGCATGTCCTCGCCGGCCCCTACTGCACCTACATCCTCGCGCTGCTCGGCGCCGACGTGATCAAGATCGAGAATGTCGAGAGCGGCGATGTGGTCCGTCAGGCCGGCCCGCGCCGCGATCTGAACGAGATCGGCATGGGATCGCACTATCAGGCGCAGGGCGGCGACAAACGCTGCATCGCGCTCGACATCGCGAGCGAAGGCGGAAATTCGGTACTCACGCGGCTGATCGCGACCGCGGATATCTTCATCGAGAATCTGCGGCCGGGTGCGACGGCTGGACACGGTTTCGATTCGGCGACGCTCCGCGCCCGACATCCCAGGCTGATCTATGCGCGCGTCAGCGGCTTTGGTGCCGCTTCGCCCCGGCGCGCCTACG
>JBBDWW010000177.1:27589-35031 GCA_040902645.1 Dongiaceae bacterium
CGTACAAGCAGCCTCGGGGATCGTCGCCGGCACCGGACCGGTGGGCGGTCCCGTGGTCAAGGCGGGACCGGCCGTCGTCGACTACGCGACGGGGCTCACCGCGGCGCTTGCCTTGCTCGCAGCACTCCGCGAACGGGACCGCACCGGCAAGGGCGCGTTCGTCGATGTCGCGATGCACGATGTCGCGCTCGCTTTGCAGACTTTCGAGATGGCGAATTACTTTGCCGGCGATACGATCCCGCGCCCGCACGGGAACGCCGCACCCTCCAATGCCGGCTATGCCGCCTACGAAACGCGCGATGACCCGATCATGATCGGCGCCTAGACGCCCGAACTTCAGCGCCGGCTGTGGCAGGCGCTCGGCGAAAACGATCGCGCCATCGCCCCGACGCTCTACGAGCTCGGCGACCGGCACGAAGCGGATGCGCGCGATCTTGCAGCACTTGTCGCGCGCTGGTCCGCTGCGGATCTCGAAGCAACCCTGCAGGCAGCCGGTGTGCCGGCGGCACGCGTTCGGACCCTCGATGCGGCGCTGGCCGATGCAACGAACGCCGGACGGCCGGTTGTCGTCGAAGCACCCGCGTCAACCGACGCCGCTTCATTGCCGCGCTTTCCAGGCCTGCCCTTCAAACTGGGTGATGCCGATTTCACGCTGCGCCATCCGCCGCCGAGGCATGGCGCCGACACGCGGGCCGTCCTGACCGAGCTCGGTTACTCGAAAGACGAGATCGACCGGCTCGCCGCAGAACGAGCGATACGCTGCGCGTAACCCCGGCCGTCGGGTTCAGGCTCTGTGAACGACGACGGTGAAGCCCTCGCCGGGATCCGGCGGAACGAAATAGCGCGTGAACTGATCATACTCCGCGTCGCTCACCTGGAACGGGTGCGCGCCACTTGGTTCTCGGTCCCAGGCCACATCGTTAAACCCAGGCACCGAAAATAACGCGCCGCTTTCAAAGGCCGCGGAATCGCGCCGGGTTCCGGGCCGTTCCTGCCACCTGAGGTGTGCAATGCGGGACTCTCGGTGGCCTTGCAACCGGCTAGATTGGATGTCCTGCCAAAGGATTCCGTTGACGACCGCCGGCGCAAACCCGCGCTCGAGAATTCGGTCTGGATCCTTGGATTCAAAATTCGAGGGAGATCGTCGCGCACCACGTCGCGGTATCGGATATCCGACACAAGTTCGTGACGCCCTCACCGTTTCTCGCGCCGTTTCATTGCGCGAGCTGACACATCACGAAAGGAATTCCTATGATCCGCTCCATCGCGCTGGCGGCTGCCCTGATCGTTTCGGCGCCCGCTTTTGCGTTCGCCAGCTACAGCACCGCCATGCAGTCCTATGACAGTGGCGATTACCAGGCTGCGTTCGCCGATTTCGAACAATCCGCCAATGCCGGCGACGCTGCGTCGCAGTACATGATGGGCGAGATGTACGCCCGCGGCGACGGCGTCACACAGAACTACGTCAAGGCGCATATGTGGTACAACATGGCGGCCTCGTGGGGACATGATCGTGCCCATCAGGCGCGTGCGCGCCTCGAGACGCGCATGAACAGCAGCCAGATCGCCGAAGCCCAGGCAATGGCCGAGAAATGGCAGCCGGGCACTCCTCCCGCCGGCGCACTCGGCTTCTCTGTGCGCAACATGCAGATGCTCCTCAACGATCTCGGCTACGTCGCCGGTGTCGAAGACGGCATCATGGGCAGCCGCACTCGCTCGGCGATTCGCGCCTATCAGCAGGATCACGGCATCATGGCCGATGGCCAGTTGAGCCGTACGCTGTTCGATCGGATTGTAGCTGACGCCGGCGGCACGCCCGCAGCTCCGGCCGCAGATCCGACCGGCCTCGTTGCCAACATCCAGTCTGAACTGCGCGAACGCGGTTACGACATCGCGACGGTAAGCGGCGAGCTCGACTGGAATACGCGCCAGGCGATCGAGGCCTATCAGAGCAACAGCGGCCTCACCGTCGATGGCAAAGCAAGCGGCAACCTGCTGGCCCGCCTGCGCTCCTCGCAGGGGACGGATCAGAACACCCGCGCGGGCCTCGTGCTCGCCGTGCAGACCCGGCTCAACGATCTCGGTTACAACGCCGGTCCTGAAGACGGTGTCTTCGGCCCGACCACGCGCGGTGCCGTGCGCACGTTCCAGAACGATAACGGGCTTCCGGTCACCGGCGAAATCTCCGACAGCCTCTTGAAGAGCGTTCAGCAGGCCTCCGGCGAAAGCAGCACCCAGGACGCCCAGCGCACTGCGATGGTGAAATCCGTCGAACAGGCGCTCGATGTTCGCGGCTATGAGGTCGGTCCGATCGACGGCACGGTGACCGCGCAGACGACGTCTGCCGTCAGGACCTATCAGTCGGACGCGGGTCTCTCGGTCGACGGCCGCATCGACGGCTATCTCCTCACGCAACTGGAGAAGGGTCAGGCCAATCTCGACGGCATGACGCGCACCCAGTTGGTTCAGTCGATCCAGACCGCGCTCAACCAGCGGGGTTACACGGTCGGGCCGGCCGACGGCGTGTTCGGTCCCTCGACCCGTCGAGCGATCCTCGTCTATCAGACGGATGCCAATCTGCCGCTCACCGGCGAAGCGAGCCGTCAGCTTCTAACGCATCTGGCGAACTCTGATGTCCAGCCTGGTGCTGGCGGCATCGGCACCGGTGCGGTGACCGCTGAGCTCACAAAGGCGATCCAGGTCGAGCTCAATCGCCTCGGATACAAGGTCGGTGACGAGAACGGCAAGTTCAACGACAAGACTCGTCAGGGCGTCCTGGCATTCCAGAAAGAAGTCGGTCTCCAGCAGACCGGCGAACCGAGCCGGCAGCTTCTGGCCCAGCTTCAGAACAGCTATCGTACCGGCGCCTCGAACTCGAACGATCCGAACGCCGTCATCCTCGGTCTGGCGAACCAGTTTATCGACGGAATGTTTAATCAGTAAACCAACCGTCGATGCTTTCGACAAACGACGGCCGGTCGGCCGGTTGCCGCTGGCGCACAGCGACCTAGCGCTCGCGCCAGCACCCTGACCACAGCGACGTCTGCAACGCGGTGGCTGGAAAAAAACGGCATATGAGGTTTGACAGGGTCAAGCTTCATGTGCCGTTTTTTGTTCGATGCGCCTACTTCGTCTTGGCGCAGTAGGCACAGATCTTGTTGCCGTCGGGGTCGCGTACATAGGCCACGTAATTGCTGGCCTCGGCCGGGCGCGGTCCGGGTTTGCCGTCATCGGTCCCGCCATTGGCAATCCCCGCCGCATGAAACGCCTCGACCGCGCGCCGTGATTTCGCCTCGAGAGAAATCATCGTGCCATTGCCGAACGTGGCCGGCTTCTTGTTGTAGGGCTTCGTTACATAGAATTTGGCTTTCGTGGGTGCATTCTTCGGCGCATAGCCGATGTAACGATTGTCGCCGCCGGCCGGCGCGAAGCCGAGCGGTGCCAGTGCTGCATCGTAGAATTTCGCGGAGCGCCTGAGGTTGTTTGTTCCAACCATGATGTAGGCGAGCATATCTTTTCCCCCGTTCGATGTTCCGGATGAACCGGTGCTGCGATATCAAAAGAGGCCGGTGCCTGTCGGCCGGCTTCACGATCGATCCGTCGGAATATTAGGTGAGCGCCGTTCTGCTGTCACCGTGCGGGAAACGATCCGTCATATCGATCAGAAAGCGCGGCTGCTTCCGCAAACCCGTTCCCTGATGGCGATGACCGTGCAGATCGATGCGTGCTTGAGCGCGGAAAACAGGCTGCCCGGTTATTCGGCCGCCTGGCGCCGCGGCAGGACCCAGTCCGCGCGCGGGAAATGGCAGGTGTAACCGTTGGGGTAGTTCTGCAGGTAATCCTGATGGACCGCCTCGGCCTGCCAGAAATCGCCCACCGGCTCGATTTCCGTCACGACCTTGCCCGGCCACAGGCCCGACGCTTCCACGTCCGCGATGGTGTCGGCGGCTACTCGCTTCTGCTCATCGTCGACATAGTAGATCGCCGAGCGATAGCCGCTGCCGACGTCGTTGCCCTGCCGGTTCCTCGTCGTCGGATCATGGATCTGAAAGAAATACTCCAGGATCCGCCGGTAACTGATGATCTCGGGATCGAAGACGATCTCGATGCCTTCGGCATGGGTGCCGTGATTGCGGTAGGTCGCATTCGGTACGTCGCCGCCGGTATAGCCGACGCGGGTACTGATGACGCCGGGCAGCTTGCCTATCAGATCCTGCATGCCCCAGAAACAGCCACCAGCCAGAACAGCTTTGTCGGTCATCTAATTATCCTCCACCTTCACCTGGTTGAGATACGCACCGTAGCCTTCGGCCTCCATTTCGTCACGCGGAATGAAGCGCAGCGAAGCGGAATTGATGCAGTATCGGAGCCCGCCTTTGTCTCGGGGGCCGTCGGTAAACACATGTCCAAGGTGACTGTCGCCATGCGTCGAGCGCACCTCGGTGCGGATCATGCCATGCGTGTCGTCCCGTAATTCGTTCACGTTGGCCGGTTCGATCGGCTTCGTGAAGCTCGGCCAGCCGCACCCGGATTCGAACTTGTCGGTCGAGACGAAGAGCGGTTCGCCGGAAACGACATCGACATAGATCCCCGGCTCCTTGTTGTCGTTGTACTCCCCTGTGAAGGGCCGCTCGGTACCGCTCTTCTGGGTCACCCGATACTGCTCGGGCGTCAGCTTTTTGACCGCCTCGTCACTCTTTGCGTATTTCATTGCCTTTCCTCCTTTCCTGGCTTGTTGACCCCTGTCGGGGGAGACCGCTGTGCAGCCCCTGGCAAGCGGCAACGATCGCACACCGGATATCGTATCCGAACGCAGGGCCCGCAAGGAGACATGAGGCGCCGGACTACGCCGTTGGACGGTCTGAGATTATTCCCATTCGAAAACGGCGGAAATTGGTGGGCGCACAAGGACTCGAACCTTGGACCCGCTGATTAAGAGTCAGCTGCTCTACCAACTGAGCTATGCGCCCGCCCGGCCGGCGTCGTGGCTCCCGATTTTCGGCATGTGAGGGGATCGGGTAACGCCGGAAGACCCGCGATATAGCAACCGCGGCCGGACCATGCAAGGCAAACGGAGCCCCCGCTGCTACCGGATCATTGTGCCACCGGCCGATGGGGCGGAAAGACCCCGCCCGCGCGGTCTTGAAGCGGCCGGGCTAAAGCCGGACCGCCGACCGAAACGCTAATCCTCGCCGTAGCCGCGCTGGCCGATCCGCACGTCGCGGTGGATATGGACCGACATCAAAAGCCCGATGCCGATCAAAACGGTGATCATCGCCGTGCCGCCGTAGGAGATGAGGGGCATCGGTATGCCGACCACCGGGATGAGGCCCATCACCATCGCCGCGTTGATGAACACGTAGACGAACAGATTGGTCGTGATCCCGATCGCCAGCAGCCGGCCGAAATGATTGCGCGCCCGAAGCGCGATCGCATAGCCATACACAAACACCAGCACATAGAGCCCGAGCAGGCAGAGCCCGCCGAACATACCGAATTCCTCGGCCAGCATGGTGAAAATGAAATCGGTCTGCCGCTCGGGCAGGAAGCTGAGATGGCTCTGGGTCCCCATGAGGAACCCCTTGCCGAAAATGCCACCCGAGCCGAAGGCGATCTTGGACTGCAGGATGTGATAGCCCGAACCGAGCGGATCGCTCTCGGGATCGAGGAAGGTCAATATGCGGTTGCGCTGATAATCGCGCATGAAATTCCAGGCAACGGGAATGACCGCAAGCGCCCCGGCGGCGGCGAGCGCGAATTTCCAGATTCGCACGCCGGCTGCGAAGAACATCGCACCGCCCACCATGATCAGCATGCCCGAGGTGCCGAGATCGGGCTGCACCAGCACGAGGCCGGCCGGCGCCAAAATCATCGCCAGCGGCGGGATCAGCGGCAGCGGCCGCGCGACCTGGTCCATGTCGAGGCTGTGGAAATAGCGCGCGAGGGCCAGCACCATCGAGATCTTCACCAGCTCCGAAGGCTGGAACTGGAAGAATCTGAAATCGATCCAGCGCTGGGCGCCCATGCCGATCTCGCCGGCGAACTCGACATAGACCAGCAAGGCGAAGGCGACGAGGTAGATCGCATAGGCATGGCGCATCCAGAAACGGATATCGACCAGCGCCACGATGAACATGATGACGAGCCCGCCGCAGAAGCGGATCACCTGGCGCGACATCCACGGATCGACGCTGGCATTGGCCGCGGAATAGAGCATCGCAAAACCAACGCCGGCGATTGCCGTCACCAGCAGCACCAGAAGCCAGCTCATGTCGCGCAGCTTCTCGCCGAGCGAGATGCGGCCGGGTGTGTTGCTGGAGGCAAGCGTGCGCGGTTTCACGGTCCCGGCCCTAACGCGGTCCGACGGCCGCGATGCGCGGTGCCGGCACACGTCGTGCCGGATCGCGAAGCTGGGCCTCGATCAGGATGTCGCGCGCGATCGGCGCTGCGAACCGTGAGCCGCCGCCGCCATGCTGCACGATGACCGAACAGGCATAACGCGGCGAGGCAACCGGCGCGAAGGCAACGAACAGCGCATGGTCTCGGCGGTCCCAGGGGAGATCCTCGTTGGCAATGACGCCGCTCGCCCGCTCGGCGGCGGTGATACGACGCACCTGCGCGGTGCCGGTCTTGCCGGCGAGTTCCATGCCCGGCGTTTCGATGCGCGAGCGATAGGCCGTGCCGCGCGGATCGTTCGACACCAGGTTCATCCCTTCCTGGACGATGAACATATGATCGGGCGAAATACCGAGCGAGGCGGTCTCCGGTAGCGCCGCAGCGGCGGAATCGCCGGGCCGGAAGATCGCGTCGCGGCGCATGCGCGGAACGACGCCGACACCGCCATTGGCAATCCGCGCCGTCATCAGCGCAAGCTGCAAGGGCGTTACCAGGATGAAGCCCTGGCCGATGCCCGCGACCAGCGATTCGCCCGGCTGCCACGGCTCGCCGGTCGCGCCCAGCTTCCAGTTGCGGTCCGGAATGAGACCGGGCTTTTCGCCCGGCAGATCGATGCCGGTCACGTCGCCCAACCCGAAGCGGCGCGACATCGCCGCGATGCCGTCGATGCCGACGCGCCGCGCGAGGTCGTAGAAATACACGTCGCAGGAATGCTGGATGCCGCGCAGCATATCCAGCGTGCCGTGCCCGCCCTTCTTCCAGCAATGGAAGCGCGAGGTGCCGAGGGTCACTTGGCCGGGGCAATAGACGCTGTGATCCGGGCCGATACCGGATTCGAGCGCCGCCAGCGCCACCATCATCTTGAAGGTCGAACCCGGCGCATATTGCCCCGACAGTGCCTTGTTGATGAGCGGATGCAGCGGGTCGTTGACCAGCGCCTGCCATTCGATGTTCGACAGCCCGCGATCGAACATGGTCGGATCGAAGGCCGGCGTCGAGGCGAGCGCCATCACCTCGCCATTGGTCACGTCGAGCACGACCGCCGT
>JBBDWW010000178.1:0-5508 GCA_040902645.1 Dongiaceae bacterium
TTTCATTTCGGGCGCGGTCGAGTATCTGTCGCCGCCGAACGACGACGATCATTGGGATCTCATCGAGGGACAGGGTTCGCTCTTTCACGCTTCTTATGCCGGCGTGTCGCTCGGTCTGCTGCACGGCGCACAGGCCGATGCGCTGGTGATGTGTCACGAGCCGACCCGGCCGCATATGCGCGGTTTGCCAGACTACAAGCTGCCCGATCTGGCCGCCTGTATCGAGGCGAATGAGCGCGCGGCGCGGCTGACCAACCCGGCGGCGCGCTGCATCGGCATCTCGATCAACACGGCCGGGCTCGACGCCCATGCAGCGGATGAATGTCTGCGCAAGGCCGAGAAGAGTTATGGTCTGCCCGCGGTCGATCCGTTCCGCACCGGCGTCGCCCGGATCGTCGACGCGCTCGGCTGAGTGCGATGCGTCGTCTCGCCGTCGGCGTTGAAACCTGGCCGATCGCCGGCCGCTTCGTCATCGCGCGCGGCGCCGTCACTGAAATTGCCGTCGTAACGGTCGGCATCGCCGAGGCCGGTCGTATCGGTCGCGGCGAATGCCGGCCTTATGCGCGCTATGGCGAAGCGCCCGAGACGGTGATGGCCGAGATCGAGGCGCAGCGTGCCGCGCTCGAAGCCGGGCTCGACCGGCAGGAACTGCAAAGCCGCATGACACCCGGAGCCGCGCGCAACGCGATCGATTGCGCACTCTGGGATCTCGCAGCGAAACAGGTGGGCAAGCGCGTGTGGGAGCTGGCCGGCCTGCCGGCGCCGCAGCCGGTCGAAACCGCATTCACGATCAGCGTCGGCACGCCCGCGGAAATGGCGGCGGCCACGCGCAAGGCATCCGACCGTACGTTGCTCAAGGTGAAACTGGCCGGTCAGGGCGATCTCGACCGGATCGAGGCGGTACGCGCGGCGGCACCGGCGAGCCGCCTGATCGTCGATGCCAACGAAGCCTGGACGGCGGCAACCTATCGCGATCTCGCACCGCGCATGGCGGCACTCGGCGTCGCGCTGATCGAGCAACCGCTGCCGGCCGACGACGACACGGCACTCGGATTGCTGCCGCATCCGGTTCCGCTTTGCGCCGACGAAAGCGCGCATGACCGCAAGGGGCTCGAACAGCTGGCGCGGCGCTATGACGCGATCAACATCAAACTCGACAAGACCGGCGGACTGACCGAGGCGATCGCGCTCGCGCAGGCCGCGCGCGGCCTCGGCCTCACGATCATGGTCGGCTGCATGGTCGCGACCTCGCTTGCGATGGCGCCGGCCTTGCTGCTGGCGAGCAAGGCCGCATTCGTCGATCTCGACGGGCCGTTGCTGCTCGCACGCGATCGCGAGCCGGGGCTCACCTACGAAGGCAGCCGGGTGATGCCGCCACCGGCCGAACTCTGGGGCTGATTCGCACGTCCCTTAAGCGAAGATATCGCCCGAGTCGCGGTTGCGGTCATGCTGCGGATCGGTCGCGATGGTTGTATTACTGCCACAGGCGGCGCACCGCACCGTGTAGCGATCAGGGCCAATCCGGTGGCTCTCAGGCCAAATCCGGTCGCTGTTGCGATAGTCGTTCCTCTCAGGAAAAACCGTTCACCATCAGAAAAATCCGCGAGCGCGGCCGGCTTGATTTCCCTCGTCGAGTGTTTATTTGATCCCATGCGGTATGAAAATGCTGTCCCCCCGGACCAAGTTCATACCGTCTACGCCCCCATGGGCGTTTCCTCCCAGACTCGGGCTGCGCCCCTCGGGCGCACCCCGATTTTTTATGTGCTCTTTGGCGCGACCCGATTTTTTATGCGCGATGGTTTGAATATCCGGTCGATACGGCGTCGACGCGCGCGCAATCAACGCAACGGCAATGTCGTGTCGCCGCGGCCGAGTGCGCGCTGCATCAGCACGCTGTCGAGCCAGCGGCCATGCTT
This sequence comes from Dongiaceae bacterium, assembly GCA_040902645.1. Classification (GTDB taxonomy): domain Bacteria; phylum Pseudomonadota; class Alphaproteobacteria; order Dongiales; family Dongiaceae; genus JAWXBK01. The sequence continues at coordinate 1,917 of JBBDWW010000178.1, forward strand.
GAACGCGACCGAACGGAAAATACCGGCACGCACGAAACCCTGCCGCTCATGCAACGCGATCGAGGCATGATTGGCTGAATCGCCGATCACTGCGATCATCTGCCGCATGCCGAGTGCGACGGCACCCAGGATCAGTTCGGCCAGCAGCAATCGGCCGATCCCGCGTCCGGCTTCGTCCGCCGCGACATAGACCGAATCCTCGACCGTGAAGCGATAGGCGCTGCGCGGCCGATAGGGCGTCAGATAGGCATAGCCGACGATCCGGTCATCGCGTTCGGCAACGAGATAAGACAGGCCCTGTGCCACGACTGCCGCGCGCCTTCGCTCGATTTCGGCCGCATCCGGCGGGATTTCTTCGAAGCTGGCGGAACCGTAGAGCACGTGATGGGCGTAGATCGACTGGATCGATGCAACATCCGCAGGCCCGGCCGGCCTGAGGACCGGATCGGGCTGTGGCGCCGCCATCACGGCAGGAAGGCCGATCGGTCGATCGCGGCAAGCGCACGTACCACGTCGTCCATATGCCCGGCGAGGTGGCCGAGATTGTCGGTCGGCCGGATCGTCAACTCGTCCATATAGAGCGCACGGTTGATTTCGATCTGGATCACATGCACGAAATCGAGCGGTCTTCCGTAATGCTGCGTGACGAAGCCGCCCGAATAAGGATCGTTATAGGCACAGCGATAGCCGAGTGGCTCCAGCGTTTCGCGCGCCCGCGTCGAAACGATATTGGCGCAGGCCGTACCGAAACAATCGCCGATCACGATATCGGTGCGCCGCGTGCCGCGATCACGTTCGCCCGGCCCGCCGACCGACGGCATCGAATGCGCGTCGATCAGAATGCAATAGCCGAAGCGTTCGCGGGTTTCGACGACGAGTTCGGTCAGCGCCGCGTGATAAGGACGATAGAAACGGTCGATCCGGTTGGTCGCCTCGGCGAAGCAGAGCTTCTGGCCGTAGATTTCTTCGCCGCTGGCAACGACGCGCGGGATCGTGCCGAGCCCTGCGGCAACACGCGGCGAACGCGTATTCGCCCAGGCCGGCAGCGGATCGTTGAACATCGCCGGATCCAGTTCGAACGCCTCGCGGTTGGGATCGACATAGGCGCGTGGAAAATTCGCCTTGAGCAGCGGCGCACCGAGCGCCGGGGCGCGGGCGAAGATCTCATCGACGAACGCATCCTCGGAGCGGCGCAGCCGGTCGCGGTCGAGCCTGGAGGCTGCAAGGAACTCGACCGAATAATCGGCGCCGCTATGCGGCGAGGCGACCACGATCGGCAGCGTCTGGGTCGCTGGCGCTGCGATTTCGTAGGGCGAGGTTTCGGCGATCCGGGGGTGCTGGGCGAGGTTCATCGCCTCCGGGTTTATCGCATCGCCCGCATGCTGTCACCGGAGAGCCGGCAGGGTCTTTCCAGCGCCGGATTGCCGCGGCCGATACGGCTCGACCAGGGCCCCGTCGGGAAGCGCGGCGGGCGGCCATCCCGCCGTCCGGGGCTTGTATCGGGTGAGCCCGGATGGTAATTGGCGGCACTTTCGAGTGACCGGTTCGATTGAGCTGGTTTGCCCTGCGGTCGGTCCCTCTTGGGGACGCGGATCGCAAGCCGGGCAGGGGCGCGTAGCTCAGCGGGAGAGCACTACGTTGACATCGTAGGGGTCACAGGTTCAATCCCTGTCGCGCCCACCATTTTACTTTCAGAGACTTAGCAGTCGTTTGCGATGCGTTTCGCAGGCCCGTTTGGCAACACGTTGCCAACCTGTTGCCAATTTTTGCGCTGCACAGGGTCGGATTCGAGCAAAGGCAGGGGTCGAATGGCCCGCTGTTTTGCTGCCTCATCGTCCTGCACATAGTAACGGTCCGTTACACGTGATCCGGGTGCATGACCGAGCAACCGTTGCAGCGTCTTCGGTGCCGTGCCGGATTGCGCCTGCCAGGTGGCAAACGCCTTGCGCAGAAGCTGCGGTGTCACCCGCAGCGACTGGCCGTCACGCAGGATCGCCGCCTGTTCCGATGCCGTCGCCAGCACACGCTTGATCGACGTCAGCGGCTTCGAGGGATCGCTGCCATGGAAGACATAGGGTCCCCTTCGAGGCAGCTGCCGCAAACCGGCGGCAAGTTCGACCGTGATCGGAATTGTCCGTTCCGATGCCTCGGTCTTTGGCGTCCATCCGCCCGCGCCCGGACGAATGGCAATCGATCGACGCTCGAGATCGACACAATCCCAACCGAGATTGAGCGCCTCGCCGAGCCGGCATCCCGTTTCGGCAAGCAATTGCACCGCCAGGGCCTGCATCGGCGGCAGCAGCCGCACAATCCGGACGACTTCCACCGGCGTTGGTACCGCCCGATTGCGCGGCGTAAATCGCAGCCGCTTTGCGCGTGGCACCGTGGCGAGCCAGCCACGGTCCGATGCCCAGCGCAGCAACGCAATCAGCGCCCCGACATCGGTGTTGATCGTCGCTGCCGAGCAGCCGGCCCGCGCCCGGCTTTGCTGGAATTGTTCGATCTCGGCGATACCGATGGAACCGATCGAACAATTGCCGAGCACCTTGCGAACGGCCGCCAGACGATGCAGGTCGGTTGCAAGCGAACTCGCTGCCTTGCTGCGCGCCAGCACCAGGGCCTCCTGGTATTGGCGCCAGCGTAGGATTGCCTCATCGATATGGACGGTCGGTATTGCCGACACCGGCGATAACGATGACGTTGACGCGGTGTGGCGGACTCGCTGGGCGAGCTCCGCCGCGAAGCTGTTGGCCTCCCTCACATTGTCAAACAGCAGTCGGCGCCGTCCGGTGCCGGTAACGTGCGGCGGAATATCGGCGACCCACTGGCCGGTCGGTTTCCCGTCGCGTTTGTGCGGTCGAGTTCGGACCCCGTGGATCCGTGTGGCTTTCGTCATGGCGTTCTCCTGTTGATCGAAGAACGCTCCCGCACCCTGTCCGCTACGAAGTCTACTAGATCCTGATCCTTGAGGGGAGCATCGGGTGCGGTTGGTATTTTGGCGCCGGCGCTCGCCGGCCGCGAGCGTGCAAAGGCCATGAGATCCCGTCGAAAATAGAGATTGTGTCGGCCGGGCCGATAAACCGGCAGTTGGCTGCGAGGTACCCGGCGCAGGGTATCGACGCTGCAGCGCAGGAAGGCGGCAGCCTGCTGGATGTCTAGGAGATCGTCCTCGAACATCATGGCGCCGCCCGTGCCTTGCTTGGCGCACACATCAGGAACGCTTTTTTTTGGCCGCCGCACGGCGCATGCGGGCGCGCAGCTGGTCGATGATTGTCGTTTGTGCGCGGCCTGCCTCGATATGGCGCGCCAGGTTGTAGTGGCGCTCGATTGCGCGCGGGTCGGCATGGGTCAGAAGCGGTGCTGCGATGCCGAGTGATTCGGGCCTATGCATGGCGATCGTGGTGGCGCTGCAGTGTCGGAACGCATGAAGATTGATAGCGATCCCGAGGGCCGCCTTCGTGCGATTGCGCACGGCCTCGTAGATCGCTTCTTCGCCCATCGGCCGGCCCTTCACCGAGGGCCACAGGCCGGCATGGTTGCTTGCGCCAGGAAAGAGCGGTCGTATGTCGGCAAGATATCGCTCAAGTGCCGG
>JBBDWW010000179.1:0-5497 GCA_040902645.1 Dongiaceae bacterium
ATCCGCTGCTGCTGAGGGAGGATCGCGATGCACGAGTTGAGCCGCCGTCGCCTCGTGATGGCCGGAGCCGCAAGCCTGCCGCTGGCCGCCATCCTGGCCGATCCGAAACTCAGGGCCGAGGCCGCCAACGGGCTCGAGCAGCTCACGACGACGCTGCCGAACGGCCGCGTCGTGCGCGCGGCGCTGGCGACACCGGCGAGCGTCCCGGCCGGCGCCGTCCTGCTGGTGCATGAATGGTGGGGCCTCAACAACCATATCCAGGCGATGGCGGCCGAGTTCGCGCGCGAAGGGTTCGTTGCCCTTGCGGTCGATCTCTATGGCGAAGTCGCCCAGACGCCGGATCAAGCCGAGGCGCTGATGGCGGCGGTCAATCCGCTGGAGGCGAGCGACACGCTGGTCGCGTGGATCGAGTGGCTCTATCGCGATCGCCGGGTCAACGGCCGTGTCGCCACGCTCGGCTGGTGCTTCGGCGGCGGCTGGGCGCTGCATGCTGCGATCCTGTCGCCGGTCAACGCGACGGTGATCTATTACGGCCGCGTCGAACGCTCGCTCCAGGATCTCGAACGGCTGGACGGGCCGGTGCTCGGCCATTTCGCCGAGCGCGACGCCTGGATCAACCACAGCACGGTCGACCCGTTCGTCGCGCGCATGAAAGAGGCGAAGAAGCCGGTGCAGGTGTTCTGGTACGACGCCGATCATGCCTTCGCGAACCCGACCGGCGACAATTATGACGGCGAAGACGCCCAGCTCGCCTGGCGCCGCACGCTCGATTTCCTGAACGCCAATCTGGGCGGCTGATCGGCGGGGCGGGCGCGGCGCTGATGCGGGCGTGACGGAGGCCCGCGCGCGCCCCTTGGCCGCCCGTAAAACAATATCTGTGAAAAAATTCTGCCGCCGATGATTTCTTCTTGATCTCGCCGGCTGAATTCCCTATTTCCCGTCCAGACGCAATCGCACGTGCCAATGGCCGCAAGGCTACGCTACGACGTTAGGCGTCCTTTTTCGGAGCGTCCGGCTTTTCGCGCCGGCACCTTGGAGGGACCTCAGATGCTTGTAGCCAGCCGGGCGCGCAGCCCGCATGCCGCCGCATCCCCGTCACTGCAGTTCGAAGTTCGCCGCGCCGCGAACGCGCCACAGCCCGTGGTCGCGACGGATGGACCGCGCCTGCTGGTCATCCAGCATTGCCCGGTGACGCCGATCGGCACCGTGGGCGATTTTCTCGCGGTGCGCGGTGCGCGGCTCGACACGCGCTTTCCCCATAACGGCCCCAAGGGCGGCGATCCGCTGCCGGCATCGGCGGCGGGTTTCGACGGGCTCGTCGTGCTCGGCGGGCCGCAGCATGCCGGCGACGATGACGCCTATCCGGCATTCCGCGCGATCATGCGCCTCATCCGCCAGTTCCACCGCGCGGCAAAGCCGGTCTATGGCATCTGCCTCGGTGCGCAGCTCATCGCGCGCGCCTTCGGCGAGAAGGTTTACCCCTTCGGCGCGATGGAGGTCGGCTTCCTGCCGGCCGCGTTCACGACCGAAGCGGCCTACGATCCGCTCTTGGCCGGGCTCGGCGGTGCGCAGCAGGTCATGCAGTTGCACGAGGATACGTTCGATCTGCCGCGCAGCGCCGTGCGGCTGATGGCAAACGAGACCTGTGCGAACCAGGCGTTCAGGATCGGCCGCAGCACCTATGGATTCCAGTTCCATATCGAGGTGACGGAGCGCGACGCGTTCAATTTCCCGCGCGACTGCTGGGCGTCGATGGAGCGGCATTACGGCGAGACGGCCGAACTGGTCGAGCGCGCGGTCATTGCCGGGATCTGCCGGCATTTTGCCGATGGCCTCGCCTTCTGCGAGCAGGTGACCGGGCGCTGGCTCGATCTGGTCGAGGCGCGCCGCGCTGCCGGCCGGGCGACCGGAAGCCGCGCCGCCTAGTCCTCTGGATCGAGGCGGAACACCAGCAGCAGCGTGCGCTGCCACGGATTGAAATTGTCGTCCGACAGCAGGAAAACGAGCGTGCCGCCATCGTCGGCCGGTGCGACCGCGATGCCTTCGAAATTGTCGACCGTGAGCGGCGGCGCGATCCGCGCGATCTCGCGCGGCCGGATCTCGGCACCCGCTTTGATCTCGACGGCGCGCAGCAGCGAGATGCGCGCTGCCGGCCCGGTCGCCTCGGTAAAGAACCGCTCGAGCAACAGCACGTCGCCGTTCGGCAGGGACGCAACACCCGTCGGCACGTAACCCTCGCTGCGGCGGAGCGTCAGTTCGGCCCAGTCGCCCGCACTGGTGCCGGTGCCGATCCAGGCCGGACCCTTCTGCGCATCGCCCCCGCCTTCGGCGACGAGCAAAAGATTGCCGTCGGCAAGCCGCGCGATACCCTCGATGCCTTCGTTGCGCGGCAGCATGCGCGCGGACGGCGGAATCGGGATCGGCGTGACGCTGCCGCCTTCCTCGTAGAGCGCGAGGCGGTGCTGGTGTTCGAAGCCGACGATGCGCCGAAGCGGGCCTTCGCAGAGCAACGCTTCCGCATCGCCCGATTCCTTATCGAGCAGCCGCTGGCCGTCGGGCGAGCGCAGCGCGAACAAAGCGACGATCGCGACATCGCCGAGCGCTTCCGGCGTGCCGGTGAAACCCATCGTCGCCTCGATGCCCTGATCGCCGACCGCGATGAGGCGCGTGCCGGCTTCGGCGTCGGCATAGACGCAGAGATCGGATAGACCGCCGAATTGCGGCTTGTCGAGAACGATGTGGTAGCCGACGACAAACTCGAGCGCGCCGACCCGCGTGTTCGCGGGGTTGGTCGGATCGAGCGGCACCGGCGTCAACAGGCTCGCCTCTTCGCCGGTGAGCGCGGCACCGTCCGACGAGGTCTGGGCGAACCCGACGACAGGTGACAAAAAAGCGAGGAGGGCGGCCGCGAGTGCGGCGGGTAGGACTGTTCGCATGGCCGCAAATCTACGCAAGAACCGCGCCGCGTGCATCTGCGATGGCGGATCGGTATTGGAATTTTCCATTGCGGGCCGCCGTCGAATGACGGACGGCGCCTTATGACCGGTGGCGCCGGCGCACCGGGACGACAGCATCCTCGTCGAACAATTCGGCCAGCTTTTCCATCATGGTGCCGCCGAGCTGTTCGGCATCGACGATCGTCACGGCCCGGCGGTAATAGCGGGTCACATCATGGCCGATGCCGATCGCGGTCAGTTCGACCGGCGAGCGGGTCTCGATCCACTCGATGACCTCGCGCAGATGCCGTTCCAGGTAATTGCCGGGATTGACCGAGAGCGTCGAATCGTCGACCGGCGCGCCGTCGGAAATGACCATCAGGATGCGCCGCTGTTCGGTGCGCCCGATCAGACGGCTATGCGCCCAGAGCAGCGCCTCGCCGTCGATGTTTTCCTTGAGGATGCCCTCGCGCAGCATGAGCCCGAGATTTTTGCGCGCGCGCCGCCACGGCGCATCGGCCGATTTGTAGACGATATGGCGCAGATCGTTGAGCCGGCCCGGATTGGCAGGCTTGCCCGCCGCGATCCATTTCTCGCGGCTCTGGCCGCCCTTCCACATGCGCGTCGTGAAGCCGAGGATCTCGACCTTGACGCCGCAACGTTCGAGCGTGCGCGCGAGAATGTCGGCGCTCATCGCGGCGACGGTGATCGGACGGCCGCGCATCGAACCCGAATTGTCGATCAGCAGGGAAACGACGGTGTCGCGGAACGCCATGTCTTTCTCCCGCTTGTAGGAGAGCGGCGTTTCCGGATTGACGACGACGCGCGAGAGACGCGCCGCATCGAGGATGCCTTCCTCGAGATCGAATTCCCAGGCGCGCGATTGTTGCGCCATCAGCCGGCGCTGCAGCCGGTTCGCGAGTCGGCTGACGACCGCCTGGAGATTGGCGAGCTGCTGGTCGAGCATCTGGCGCAGTCGCGCCAGCTCGTCCGCATCGCACAGCTCCGCCGCCTCGACGATTTCGTCATGGGTTTCGGTGAACGGGTGATAAAGCGGCTCGTTGCGGCCGCGCTGACCATGCTCGGGCGGGCGGCCCGGCCGGCCCGGATCGTCTTCGCCGGCCTCGCCGATCTCTTCCTGATCGGCGTCGCTCGACGGCATGTCGGCGTCCTGATCCTCGCTGTCGCCGCGCTGCGCATCCATCGAGGCATCCGCCTCGCGCGCGCTCTCGGAGTCGCCATCGCCCCGTTCCGGGCTGTCGTCGTCGTTGCGATCGTCGCCTTCCTGCTCGTCGCTGTCGTCGGTCTGCAGGTCCTCGGGCCCGAGTTCGACATCGAGATCCTCGAGCAGACGGCGGGTCACCCGCGCGAAGGCGCGCTGGTCGTCGGTCAGGGCCGCAAGCTCGGCCAGATCGCGGCGGATCCGGTCGTCGAGCACCGGCTGCCAGAGCTCGACCAGCTTGCGGCCGCTCTCGGGCGGCGGCGCACCGGTCATCGTCTGGCGCAGCATGAGCCGCAGCGCATCGGCCAGTGGTGCCGTTTCGCGCTCGACCAGCCGCGCATAACCGCGCTGGCGGCATTGTTCCTCGAGCGCAGCGCCAAGATTTTCGGCAACGCCGGTCATGCGCCTTGCGCCGAGCGCTTCAACGCGGGCCTGCTCGACCGCATCGAACACCGCCCGCGCGACGTCGCCGCGCGGCGCCTCGCGCGCATGGATCTTCGCATCGTGATAGCGCAGCTTGAGCGCGATCGCGTCGGCCTCGCCGCGGATGTGGGCGACTTCCTGCACGGGCAAATCGCGCGGCGGCAGCGGCAACCGCGCCTCGGTGCCGGCGATACCGTGCTGGCCGGGCGCGAAGGTGACGTTGAGTTCCGGCACACGCGCGATCGCGCGCATCGCCGCACCGGTCACGCGGCGGAAATCCTCGACCCTGTTTTCCGGATGCGCCATGAGAAGGGGTAAAGGGCGATCGGTCAGACGAGTGTCGCCTTGACCGTGCTGTCCGGCAGCTCGCTGCCGAAGCAGCGCTGATAATATTCGGCCACCGTCGAGCGCTCGATCTCGTCGCATTTGTTGAGGAACGTGACGCGGAACGCGAAGCCGATATCGCCGAAGATGCGCGCGTTCTCGGCCCAGGTGATGACCGTGCGCGGCGACATGACGGTCGAGATATCGCCGCCGATGAAGCCCTGGCGCGTCAGATCGGCGAGTGCCACCATCGCACTTACCGTCTTGCGACCTTCATCGTTGTCGTAGCTCGGCGCCTTCGCCAGCACGATCTCCACTTCGGCGTCGTGCGGCAGGTAGTTGAGCGTCGCCACGATGTTCCAGCGGTCCATCTGCCCCTGGTTGATCTGCTGCGTGCCGTGATAGAGCCCGGTCGTATCGCCGAGACCGACCGTGTTGGCGGTGGCGAACAGACGAAAGGCCGGGTGCGGCCGGATGACCCGGTTCTGATCGAGCAGCGTCAGCTTGCCTTCGACTTCGAGAATGCGCTGGATCACGAACATCACGTCCGGCCGGCCGGCATCGTACTCGTCGAAGCAGAGCGCGGTCGGAT
>JBBDWW010000180.1:0-5491 GCA_040902645.1 Dongiaceae bacterium
GTGCCGCCCATGTCGAAGGTGACGAGATCGGGCGCACCGATTTCGGCCGAGAGCCAGGCACCGGCGACGACGCCAGCGGCGGGCCCCGAGAGCAGCATATGTGCCGGATTGTCGTGCGCCGCGCGCGGCGTTGCGATGCCGCCGTCCGAACGCATCAGCCGCAGCGGCGCCTTGACGCCGAGCCCCTTCAGTCGCCGCTCCAGCAGATCGATATAGCGCCCGATGATCGGCCCGACATAGGCAGCAACCGACGTCGTATTGGTGCGCGGATATTCCTCGATCTGCGGATTGACCCGGGTCGAGAGATAGATCGGCAGATCGGGCAGCCGCGCACGGATCGCGCGCTCGAGCATCAGCTCGTGATCGGCATTGAGATAAGAGAAGCCGAGACTGATCGCAACCGATTGCGGCGCCAGTGTTGCGACCGCATCGGCGACGCGCGCGGCCTCTGCCTCGGTCAGTTTCGTCACCACCGCGCCAAACGCATCGAGCCGCTCGTCCGCCTCGATCGTGCGGGCCCGGGATACGACCGGCGGCGGCTTGGTTCCCGTCAGCGCATAGAGATCCGGGCGCATCTGGTCGCCGATCACCAGCACGTCGCGCATGCCACGGCTGACGACCAGCACGACTTCGGCACCACGGCGCGTCAGAAACGCGTTGGTACCGACCGTGAAGCCATGAACGAAAAGATCGATCGCGCCGGGTTCGACGCCAGCCGTGCGGCAGATCCGCTCTATCCCATCCTCGACGCCGCCGGCTGAACCGGTCGCCTGTGAGGAAACCTTGTCGACCAGCAGACGGCCGGTCCCGATATCGACCAGGACCAGATCGGTGAAGGTGCCGCCGACATCTGCTGCGAGGTAAAGCATGGCCGGCGCGATGCTATGGGATCGCATCGGCCCGGTCGAGAGGCCAACCCGGCGAGAACGGATTATTTCCGGTCGATGACCGCGACACCCTCCCAATCGGGCGGCGGCGGAGACAGACGGTATGCAGCGACCCGCTCGAGCATCAGCAGGGCGGCCTTGTCGCCGGGCCTGAGTACAAGCACGCGACCGAACATCGAATCGGCTTCGTCCCATAGGCGCGACCGGTAAGCGGCCAGTCCCTGTTCGTATGGCACGATCCAGTCCGGCACCGCGGTCTCGCCAACGAGGCCGACCAATTCGTAGATCGTGGCGCCTCCGACCCGGCCAAACACGGCAACCCGGTCCAGCTCGCGCAGGACCATCCCGCCGCCAAGCTGCGCGACACAGTCCTCACCCAGCATGATCGCCGTCCCGTAAAGCTTGTTCAGCGCCTCGAGCCGGCTTGCGACATTGACCGGATCGCCGACCGCCGAATAATTGAGCCGGTCGCGACTGCCGATATTGCCGACTAGCACGGCGCCCGTATTGATGCCGATGCGCGCTTCGAGCGGCGGCGCGCCGGGCGCAGCCGATGCACGCAATTCCGCAAGGCGCCGCTGGCAGGCGAGTGCGGCCCGGCAGGCCGCCATCGTATGATCGGGCACCGGCAGCGGCGCGTTCCAGAACGCCATGATTCCATCGCCGATGAATTTGTCGATAGTCCCCTTTTCGCGTTCGATCAGGATCGACATTTCGGAGAGATAATCGCCGAGCAGTTCGATCACGCGATCGCCCATCGTCTCCGAGATGCCCGTGAAATTGGCGAGATCCATGAACAGGATCGTGAGCTCGCGCGTTTCGCCGCCCGGCTTTGCTTCGAGCCCCTGCGCGAACAAGGTACGCACCAGCTCAGTCGGAATGAACTTGGCGAACGAGCCGAGGCTGGTCGCCATGCGCTGTGTTCCGTTGGAAAGTCGGTCAATTTCGGCGAGCATCGACGGCACTGGGCGGACGCGATCGAGCCGGAAATCCTCGAGCGCGCGCAGATTGTCGCCCACTGCCGCGAGCGGTTTTGCGATATAGCGCCGCGACACGAAGACCGCCAGTAGCGCCATGACCAGCACGAAGATCGCGATAATGCCGATGACGCGCAGCGTGTTGCGGTCGATATCGCCGAGAACATCGGATCGAGGGATGACGATGGCGACGCTGAGATTCATCGCGCCCAGCGGCGACAGGGTCACGAAATAGGGCGTGCCGTCGACCGGATCGTTGACCTCGAAATGGCGCGTTTCGGTAATATCGGCGAGCGTGGTGCCCGCCTGCGCAAGCGCCGCCGCCGCAAGGCGTGGACCTGTCAGTTCGACTGCGTCGATCTTCGAAAGCATCGCGGGCCCGTCGTCGCCCATCTCGTCGGCCATCGCATGCTGCATCGCGACCAGCTCGCCGTAGATGTTGGTGAGAAAGACCGTGCCATTGCCGAGCTCGATCTCGTCGAGAAAAATCGAAAGCCGGTCGAGCTCGATGGTGACGCCGATGATGCCGGCCGTGTCGCCCATGTGATCGAGCCGATGGGCCCGCGTAATACCCAGCGCCTTGCCGTCCGGCAGCGGATAGATGTCGCTCCAGATCGGTCCGTCGGCATCGAGCGCCGCCTTGAACCAGAACTGCCGGCTCACGTGATAGTCGGTCACCGTCCAGTCGCGCTGCTCGAAGATGAGCATGCCTTCGTCGCCGCGACTGTATCGGTCGATGCGCTGTTTCAGCGTGCCGTCCGCCTGCGGCAACAGCTCTTCCATCTCGATCGTGCCGTCGAGCAGTCGTCGTGCGATGAAGGCGTGATCGTCGGGCCAGCCGAATTCGATCGAGGAAAGCGCCGGGTTGGCATCCAGCACGGAAAGGAACAGGAACTCGCGTTTGACCTCCTGTTCGATGTCGACCGTGCCCTCGACCAGGTTCACCCTGACGACCGACTGCGCCGCTTCGGCTTCCGCCAGCAGCCCTTCGACCCGTTGGGCGATGCTGGCGATGACTTCGCCGTTCAGTCGCTCGCGCAGATCGGCGATGTTCGCGCCCGAGGTCAGCATCCAGGGGATGTGCACCATCGCCGCGGTCGCGAGCACCGTCAGGATCGCACCCGCCGCCAGCGCCGTCCGCAACGAGACGTGACGGCGCGGCATACGCGCGCCGCCTAGACCGGGCGCCGCGCCTTAAGCGCGGTCATGATCGTACCGTCATCGAGAAAATCGAGCTCGCCGCCGACCGGCACGCCATGCGCGAGCCGCGTCATCGCGATGCCGGCATCGGCCAATCGGTCCTGGAGATAATGCGCGGTCGTCTGTCCGTCGACCGTCGCCGAGGTGGCGATGATGATTTCTTTCGCCGATCCGTTCTGCGCGCGGGCGACGAGGCCGGCGACACGCAGATCGTCCGGTCCGACACCGTCCAGCGCCGAAAGACGGCCGCCGAGCACATGATAGAGGCCGCGATAGCCCGCGCTGCGCTCCATCGCCCAGAGATCGCCCACCTCTTCGACGACGCAGATGATCGAGACGTCGCGGCGCGGATCGGTGCAGATCGCGCAGGGGTCGATCGAATCGAGATTGCCGCAGTTTTTACAACTCCGCACCGACTGTGCCGTCTCTTCGAGCGCGCGAGCGAGCGGTTGCATCAGCGTTTCGCGCTTTTTCAGAAGATGCAGCGCCGCGCGCCGTGCCGAGCGCGGCCCGAGCCCGGGCAGCTTCGCAAGAAGCTGGATCAGTTTGTCGATATCGCCCTGGGCCATGTCGGCTCCGTGCATGCCCCTCACTTGCTGCTGCGCAGCCTCCCTTCCTCCCCGGCTGCGGGGGCGAGGGTCGGAGTGAGAAGGCGCCCCAATCAGAACGGCAGTTTGAATCCCGGCGGGAGTTGCAGGCCGCCGGTGACCTTCTGCATTTCCCCCTGCATATGTGCCTCGACCTTGGTCTTGGCATCGTTGCTCGCGGCGACGATGAGATCCTCGAGCATCTCGGTTTCATCCGGATTGACCAGTTTCGGATCGATGCGGACGCTGCGCAGCATGCCCTTGCCGGTCATGGTCACCTGCACCATGCCGCCGCCGGCACTGCCGGTGATCTCGACTTTTTCGAGTTCTTCCTGAAGTTCCGCCATGCGCTGCTGCATCTGCTGCGCCTGTTTCATCATCTGGCCGAGATTCTTCATGCGTCCTCGTCTCCTTGCGTGGCGGGGTCGGAAGGCGCCGCCGTTCCGGTGCGCTCGCGCACGGCCGCGATCTCGGCGCCCGGAAAACGCTCGCGCACCGCGCGGACCAGCGGATGCGATTCGGCGGCGCTGAGCTGGCGCTCTTTCTCCGCCGCGTTGCGTTCGGCGATGCTCGGCTCGCCGGCATCGGACGAGATTGCAACGATCCAGCGCCGGCCGGTCCATTCGCCGAGCAGCCCGGCGAGGCGGCCGGAGAGATTGCGCGGGGCGTCTTCGTTCGGATTGATTTCGAGACGGCCGGGCTCGAAGTGCACCGGGCGTACATTGCGCATCAGATGCGCATGCAGGATCGCCTCGCGCCGTTCCGAGACCAGCGCCACGATTTCCTCGTAATTCTGCGGATCGGCGAGAGCGGCGGGGGCGATCTGCGCGGTCGCTTCGGGCGCCAGCGCGGCCACCGGTTCGCTGCGCGCATCGCCCCTCGGTTCGGCTGCCGACATCGAGCGTCCCGATCGATCGCCGGCGACCGCCCGCGCACCGCCGCCGGAACCCGTATTCCCCGATGCCCCTGCCGATGAAACGCCGCCAGCGGGTGCCGTGGCTGCCATCGCCGCGGCACCGCCGAGCTGACGAACCAGATCGCCCGGCGGCGGCAGGTCGGCCGCATGCATCAGCCGGATTAACACCATTTCAACCGCCTGTTTCGGTGCCGGCGCGAATTGCGCTTCGCCGAGCCCCTTCAGCAGCATCTGCCAGTTCCGGGTCAGAACCGGCATCGCGAGCCCCTGGGCAAGCGCAGCACCGCGCGTGCGTTCGACCTCGGGCACGCCGGGCGCCTCGGCCAGCCGCGGCATCAGCTTGAGCCGGGTGAGCCAGTGCGTGAGATCGAGCAGGTCCTGCAGCACCACGATCGGATCGGCGCCGGCCTCGTACATGTCGGCGAAGAGATCGAGCGCGCCGCCCGCATCGCCGCGCATCAGCACTTCATAGAGGTCGAAGAGACGCGTGCGGTCGGCAAGGCCGAGCATCTCGCGCACCTGCGCCTCGTCGACCGAACCTTCGGCGCGCGAGATTGCCTGATCGAGCAGCGACAACCCGTCGCGCGCCGAACCATCGGCCGCGCGCGCGATCATCGCGAGCGCTTCCGGCGTAACCTCGGCGCCTTCCGAGGCCGCAATCTGCGCGAAATGGCGCACCAGTGTGTCGGCATCGATGCGGCGCAGATCGAAGCGCTGGCAGCGCGACAGCACCGTCACCGGCACCTTGCGGATCTCGGTGGTGGCAAAGATGAACTTCACATGCTCGGGCGGCTCCTCGAGCGTCTTGAGGAGCGCGTTGAAAGCAGGCCCCGACAACATATGCACTTCGTCGATGATGTAGATCTTGTAGCGCGCCTGCACCGGGCGATAGCGCACGCCCTCGATCAGCTCGCGGATGTCGGC
>JBBDWW010000181.1:0-5437 GCA_040902645.1 Dongiaceae bacterium
CGGTTCCGTTAAAGAACCGTGACGGATTCATGACAGACGCCGTTTACGACTGGTCCGGCGCCTTTTCCTCGGTCCCGGCCAACGTCTCCCGCACCAGAGATATGGTGATCTTGCGGCCACCGGCGAGGGCCCGGCGGTCGAGTTCGCCCACGAGCGAGCGCGCCGCGTCGAACGAGCGCTCCATCCGCGCCATGAGATAGGTGATCGCATCGGGGGTCGCCTCGAGCTGCCGGTCCGCCAGGAGCTTGGCGAACAAAGCCTGCAGCAATTCGTCGTCGGGCGGGTCGATCCGTATCGCCGGCAGCGCGGCGAGCCGGGAGCGCAGATCGGCGAGCCGGATCGGCCAGCGCGCTGGTGGCGTCCGGGCCAGCAGCAGCAGATGACCGCCCTGCTCGGCCAGCAGATTGTGGAGATGGACTAAAGCCTGCTCGCCGGCGGACGTCAGCGACGGTGCATCGGGCCAGTCGATCAGGGCCGCGCGCGCATCGCCCAACAGCTCGGGCACGCGCGCCGGTTCGAGAACGGCTGGATCGATCGCCGTCGCCTCGCTTCGTACCTGCCAGATTGCACCCAGATGCGTCTTGCCGCTGCCGGCCGGACCATGCACCGCAAGACCCGGGCCCGGCCAATCAGGCCAGCGTTCGATCCAGGCGCGCGCCGCGCGGTTGCAGGCGGCGACGATAAACGCCTCCTCCCGGAAATCGGGCTGGTGTGCGAATTCGAACGGCAGTTGGCCACGAGCGCCGGTCATCGCCTGACCATCATCGAAATCAGAGCGCGGGCGGCGGCGGCAACGACATCGGCGGTTTGTCCGCACCGTCCGGATCGTAAAGGCGGCTCGCGAGAAAGCGGCCGAGCGCAAACCGCGACACGACGCCGATCACCGCCATGACCGGCACTGCGAGCAGCAACCCGAGGAAACCGAACAACGCACCACCGGCGAGCAACGCAAAGATTACCCAGACCGGATGCAGCCCGACATTCTCGCCAAGCAGTTTCGGCTGCAGGATGTTGCCCTCGATCGCCTGCCCCAGGAAGAAGATGCCGGCGGTGACCGCGACCCACACCCAGTTGTCGAACTGCACATAGGCGAGCCCGACCGACACGATCAGCCCGACGATGCTGCCGACATAGGGAATGAACGAGAGCATCCCGGCGAACACGCCGATCGCGAGGCCGAAATTGAGTCCGATCGCGGTCAGGCCCACGCCATAGAAGCATGCAAGAAAAAGACAGATCGTCGCCTGGCCGCGCGCGAAACCGGCGAGCGTGCGATCGATCTCGTGCATCTGCTGGCGAACAACCGGCGCATGCCGCGGTGGCAGCCAGCTATCGATCTTCGCAACGATCCGGTCCCAGTCGCGCAACAGATAGAATGCCACGATCGGCGTGATGAAGATCAGCGACACCACGTTGAAGAAGGCGAGGCTGCCGGTAAGGATGCCGCCGATCGCGCCGCCGACCCAGGACATCGCGCTGCTGATCGTGCCGGCGACGCTGCCGAGATCGGGCGACGTCGCGCCCGGCGCGCTTTGCCGGATCTCGGCCAGCAGCGGATCGACCTTGTCGGCGATCGCGCCGATATAGTCCGGCAGATTCTCGGCAAGCGCGACCAACTGCTCGTAAAGCAGCGGCACCAGCACGGCCAGCAGGATCAGCACGATGAGCGCAAAGGCGATCGTCACGACGGCGGTTGCCCAGGTGCGCGACAAACCGAGCCGCTGGATCCGGTCGCAGACCGGATCGAGGCAATAGGCGATCGCCATGCCGGCAACGAACGGCAGCAGCACGCCGCGCAGCATATAGAGGATGAATCCGACCGCCAGCAGAATGGCCAGCGACCAGAGGACGCGCCGTTCGATGCTCACGCCGTTCATTTGGAGGGCTCCAAACCGATATACCGGCGACCCCAGACGAAAACATATGCGCCGCCGGAGATGATCGTCGTCCCGGCCACCGCATAGACCAGATAAGCGGTCAGGCCGTAATCGTCGAAACCGATCCCCGGCCGCGCCAGCAGCAGAGCGGCCAATCCGATCTGGGCGACCGTATTGATCTTGCTCACGAACAAGGGCTGCATTTTCAGCGACTGGGTCAGCGTCTGATAGAGAATGGCACCGCCGACGATAATGATGTCGCGGAACACCACGATGATCACCAGCCATTCGGCGACATAGTTCATATGGCCGAGCGTCACGTAGACGCCG
Organism: Dongiaceae bacterium; assembly: GCA_040902645.1. Taxonomy (GTDB): domain Bacteria; phylum Pseudomonadota; class Alphaproteobacteria; order Dongiales; family Dongiaceae; genus JAWXBK01. The sequence continues at coordinate 2,208 of JBBDWW010000181.1, forward strand.
ACCAGCAGCGCCTTGTCGGCGAGCGGATCGAGAAACGCCCCGACTGTTGAGCGGAGCTGCAGCTTGCGCGCGAGGAATCCGTCGAGCGCATCGCTGACCCCGGCCGCAACGAACAGCCAGAAGGCGGGCGTAAAGCGCTGCTCGAGGATGAGCCAGACCATCAGCGGCACGGAAAACAGCCGTGTCAGCGTGATCAGGTTGGGCAACAACGGCAGCAATGCCGATCCGGAGAAAAAGTTCAAGGCTGCAGCGTCGGATCGGTGGTGGCATCGACCGCCGGATCGATAGCCGGATCGGTTTCGACGCCCTCGAGATGCGTCTCGTCGGCAACCGGTTCCACCGGCAAGGGCACCGGCGTAAATCCGCCGCTCAGTTGCAGCGTCCAATTGCCGGTACTGGCCATCAGGGACAAACCGCGCCCGGCGAGTGCGCGTTCGAGGCTCGGCTGATCGCCGCCATAGAGCAGATCGAACCGCGCTTCGGTCAGCGCGAGATAGCGCATATCGACCGACTGAACCGACGGGACCTGCGCAAGACGGCGGCGTATCTCGAGCCATTCCTCCAGCCCACCCAACGGCGCCATCACTTCGAGCCGGCTGGACACGCCCTGCGTCGCCCCGCTTTGGAGCGCCTGCACTTTCCAGCTCTCCTGAAGCTGCGCATCGATCGCCGTGACCGCGCTCGCATACAAGGCCGGCAGATCTGCGCTGCTGCCGCTGACCTCGTCCACGAACGTGCCGGAGAGCCCGGTCGGGCCGTAGCGCTTGGCGCTCAATGTCAGCCGCACTTCATCGCTGCCATCGGCTGCGGGTTCGAGACGCGCTTCGGCGACCAGCGTATCGGCCGCGCCATAGTGCCGCGCCAGTGCATCGAGCGCCGCGAGATCGCCGGCGAGCGCCTTCTCGGCGTCGATCGCCGTAAGATCTTCGAGATCGCCGAGCGGGACGCGAACCGGCACCAGCCCGCTGCCGGTATAACCGCTCCAGGACGCGAGCCACGCATTCTGGTCGCCCCAAAGCGTATTTGAATCGCCCTCAATCAGCACCGGCAGCACGAGAACCGGCGGGCTCTGTGCTGCGGTGTAGTTCGCGCCGCTGCCCGAGAGATAGGAGCGCACCGGGTCGGCATAGAAGCGATAGGTCAGCACGCCGAGATAGCGCACGGCCGAAGTGCGCTCGGATTCGATTTCGATATCCGACACCATCGCGCCGATCTGATCGTCGGAGGCCGGCGGCAAAGCCGTGAGCGAGGCGGAATCGACGAGCTGGCCGAGCAGTTTCTCGAAGGCCTTGCGCTGGCCGAGCGTGATCGCGGCATTGCGGGCCGCCGCAGCATTCTCGCCGGTCACGTCGACCTCGACCCCGCTCACGGTCAGAAGCTCCTGCGCCCGCACCCCATCGGGCGCCGCAAGGGCGCCGAGGCCCGTCAGGCAGGCAATCAGCAGGACATTCCGTAACAGGGTACGTGGCATTGCAAAGCGTCCGCGATCGGCTATGTTTCCCGCGGTTCGCGGCCGGAAAAAGGCGGCAACGCCCGCGCCCGAAGCTTATACCCGATCCCCAGGGAGGTGACCATAAACCGCGGGCGCAAAGGCCAGGGCCTTACCTATCGTGACGCCGGGGTCGATATCGACGCCGGCAATGCCCTTGTCGATGCGATCAAGCCGCTCGCGCGCGCGACCGCCCGCAGCGGCAGCGCCGCTGCGCTCGGCGGGTTCGGCGCCGTGTTCGATCCGAAGGCCGCCGGGTTTCGCGATCCCCTCCTCCTTGCCACAACCGACGGCGTCGGCACCAAACTCAGGATCGCCATCGAAACCGGCCGCCACGACACGATCGGCATCGATCTGGTCGCAATGTGCGTCAACGATCTTGTGGTGCAGGGCGCCGAACCGCTGTTCTTCCTCGATTATTTCGCAACCGGACGGCTCGACGTCGACGCCGGACGCCGCATCGTCGCCGGCATCGCTGCCGGCTGCCGCGAGGCGGGCTGCGCGCTGATCGGCGGGGAAACGGCCGAGATGCCCGGCATGTACAGCGAGGGCGACTACGATCTCGCGGGATTTGCCGTTGGCGCAGTCGAGCGCGACGGGATCCTGACCGGCGAGAGTGTGCGCCCGGGCGATATCGTGCTCGGTCTTGCCGCGAGCGGCGTGCATTCGAACGGGTTTTCGCTGGTGCGTCGCGTCGTCGCGGATTCCGGTATCGGATACGACGCGCCCGCGCCGTTTGCGCCGGCTCAATCGCTGGGCGAGGCGCTGCTCGTGCCGACGCAGCTTTATGTGCGGCCCGGCCTCGCGGCCTGTCGCAGCGGCAAGGTGAAGGCCTTCGCGCATATCACCGGCGGCGGCCTCATCGAAAATCCACCGCGAGTCGTGCCGGCCGATTGCGGCTTCCGGCTCGATGCGAGCGCCTGGACCCTGCCGCCGGTCTTTCGCTGGCTCATGGCAAGCGCCGGTATCGAACCGCTTGAACTCGCGCGCACGTTCAATTGCGGGATCGGGATGATTGCGGTCACGGCACCCGGCGATGCGAACGCGGTTGCGGCCCTGCTGCGCGAGCAAGGCATCATGACGATCGCGATCGGCGAGATCGTGGCGCGCGGCGAATCGGATCCGGCGGTCACGTTGCAGGGTCTGGAGACATGGCGCTGAACGTGCGAATGCCGATTGCGGGGGCGCCGAACTTGGCGACGCCGCTGAAAGTCGGCGTGCTGATTTCAGGCCGCGGCAGCAATTTGCAGGCGTTGATCGATGCCTGTCGCGACGATGCGATGCCGGCGCAAATTGTCACCGTCATTTCCAACAATGAAGATGCGGCGGGCCTTGGCCGCGCCCGACAGGCGGGCATCGCGACGCAAATCGTCAATCACCAGGATTTTGCCGATCGCGCCTCGTTCGATACCGTGCTCGACCGCGCGCTGCGCGATGCCGGCGCCAACTTCGTGTGTCTTGCCGGCTTCATGCGCCTGCTGACGCGCGATTTCGTCACAGCCTGGCGCGACCGGATGATCAACATCCATCCCTCGCTGCTGCCCGCATTTCCCGGTCTCGATACCCATGCGCGCGTGCTGGCCGCCGGCGCCAAGTTCGCCGGCTGCAGCGTCCATTTCGTGCGATTCGAAACCGACACAGGGCCGATCATCGTGCAGGCCGCCGTCCCGGTCCGGGCGGACGACACGCCCGATGCGCTGGCGGCGCGCAATTCCGTCAGCTACGCGACGGCGTTCATCGG
>JBBDWW010000182.1:0-5407 GCA_040902645.1 Dongiaceae bacterium
CGCCGAACCGCTTCACGGTCGAGAATCTCGCGGCCCGGCTCGACAATCTCAAGCGCGACCCCTGGGCCGGCTTCTTCACGCTCAAACAGACGATCCGCAAAAGGCGCTGATTCTGCCCATACTGGCGGGGCACGAAGACCCGTCCGGCAGCAGCCCGTTTAGGCTAGAATAGGGCTGTGGTGCCTTCCGCCCGGGTATCGGCGAATCGACCGCATGGGGACAAAAATGGATAATTTCTGGAGCAGGATCGGTCCCTGGCCGAGGGTCGGCCTCTCTCTTCTCGGCGCGATCGGGATTGTCTTGCTGATCATGGTGATCCTCGGCTGACGCAGAACCGCCGCGCTCCCGAGGGACGCGCGGCGGCTGGTCTGCGGGAATGTAACGATCAGGCGCTCAGGCGGCTTCTTCCGAGCGCTTCTGGTAGGCCTGCGCGCAATGCGCGCCGCAATAAGGCCGGCCAGCTTCGGCCGGGGCCTCGCAGAAATGGAAATTCTGATCCTTGGGGTCGCCGAGCGGCCACATGCAGGCCCGGCTGCCGCCACCGGCTGCGCTGCGGCGCGGGACAGGCTTGGGGGCCGGCGCCTCGATCCGGGGTGCCGCCGGTGCCGTTGCGGTCGCCGGCGCCGTCGGTGCCATGGTTGTCGCCAGACGGGCGCTGCTGCGCCGACGAGCCGGGCGCGGGCCGATGCTGGCCCCGCCGCGGATCGGCGAGGGGCGCGAGGACAAACCGAGGCGGTGGGCCTTGCCGATCACCGCGTTCCGGCTCACCCCGCCGAGCCGTTCGGCGATCTGGCTCGCCGTCATGCCCTGGCCCCAGAGCTGTTTCAACAGGCTGATTCGTTCGTCCGTCCACTGCATGGCTCGACCCTCCGCCTGGCTGTCATCAACACGACATATTGTGTACGCCGGATTTCAGCCCACTAGATTATGTATTTCAAGCGCCAATTCCGCGACCGCCCGACAGGCGCGAGGTCAAAATCGCCAAGCCATTGATTCTATTGCGATACGACTTGAAGCCGATGGCCGATCGCGGGCAGCACATCGTCGAGCGAACGGCCGGCCCGAAGGCGCTGGCGACCCTGATTGACCACGAAGCTCGCCCCGTCGTCGTTCGCCTGTAGCTTGACCACGGAATATAGCGGCCGTTCGCGGCTCGAGCGGAACACGGAGAAGACCGCCATCCCGGGCCGATGATCGATCGCATAATCGCGCCACTCGCCGCGCTGAACGCGGCGGGCATACTCGCAAAGAAGGGTCTGAAGTTCGCGCTGCGTAAAATAGACGGGCCGTCGGGTCGCCTTGTAGTCCTTGAAACGGATCAGCTTGGCCATCGGGCGTTTGGCTCTCCCGCAACGCGCATCGTGCATTCGCATCCTGCGTCCGAGTCATAGTTTTCCCGAAATCCCCCGCTTGGTCCAGCGTGGATTTCGATGTCGGAAGGCAGCGGGATCAATGGTTTGCCTTGATTTGGGCGGGTCTGTATGTTTGGCCGCCTTGGCCGGTTGGAGATCCGCACGTGGCCGATATTTTTCGCGAAATCGAAGACGATCTGAAGCACGAGCAATATCGCCGGCTGTGGCAGCGCTACGGCAAATGGGTGCTCACGGCCGCGATTGTGCTGGTTGTCGGTACGGCAGCGGCGGTCGGCTGGCGCGAGTATCAGGCGTCGCAGCGGATTGAAGAGAGCGCGGCCTATGCGTCAGCGCTCGCCGCGGTCGGCGTTGCGCCCGAGGAAGCTGATGCGGCGCTCGCGACCCTCGCCGACAAAGGCGGCGTTTATGGCACGCTCGCCCGCCTCGAACGCGCCGGCGTTGCCGCACGCGCGGGAAATTCCGCCGATGCGGCGACGCAATATCGGGCGATTGCCGATGACGGCGATATCGATCCGATCCTGCGCGATCTTGCTTTGACGCAATGGGCGACGCATGCGCTCGCTGCCGGCGAGGATTCCGCCGCCATCGAAACGGCGATGAAGCCGATTGCAGAGGGCGACGGCGCGTGGCGCCACATGGCGGGCGAAATGCTGGCGATCCTCGCATTGCAGAATGGCGATACCGCAAAGGCGCGCGAATTGTTCGGTACTCTCGCCGACGATCCCGAAACGCCGCAGTCGATGCGCGCGCGGGCCAGCGAGGCGCTGGCGGCTCTGGCCGAATAGCGGAGCATCGAGCCATGTGCGGAGAATCGACCATCACCGGAACGAAACGGATTGTCATCGCGCTCGCGGCCGGATTGCTGCTCGCCGGCTGCGGCGTGACGGAAATATTCGAATCCAGCGACGACGAACCGCTGGTCGGCGAACGCATCTCGGTGCTCGAACATGGGCAGGGGTTCAATCTCGATCCCGAGGTGGCGGCCCTTCAGGTTGTCCTGCCGGGCGCCTTGACGAACGATAACTGGCCGCAGGCCGGTGGCTACCCGAGCCACTCGATGCAGCATCTCGCGTTGGTCGGGACATTGAACCAAGTGTGGCGCGTTTCGGTTGGCAGTGGTGGCGATTCCTACCGCCCGCTGGTGACCGAACCGGTCGCATCCGGCGGACGCATCTATGCGATGGACAGCGCGACCAATGTTGCCGCCTTCGATCTGTCGACGGGCGATCTCGTCTGGCGCCGCGATCTCACACCGGAAAGCGAAGACGAGCTGTTCGGCGGCGGTCTCGCGACCGACGGCGCGCGTGTCTATGCGACGACGGATTATGGCTATGTCTATGCCGTCGATGCCTCGAACGGTGAAATCATCTGGACGACGCGCATCGATTCACCGGTGCGGGCGCCGCCGGGTTTCGCCGATGGCCGCCTCATCGTTGTCACGCTCGACAACCGCGCCATTGCGATGTCGATGGAGACCGGCGAAATCCAGTGGACGCACACTGGCCCGGTCGGCCAGGCGAGCTTGCTCGGTGCGACGTCGCCGGCGATCGATGACGACACCGTGGTGGTCGCCTACACTTCGGGCGACGTCTTCGCGCTCGATGCGGCAACCGGCGAGGCGCGATGGAGCGATGCGCTGACCTCGCGGCTTCTGCGCGAAAGCGCGACCCGCGTCGGGGGCGTGACCGGTCGCATCGTGATCGATCAGGGCATCGTCTATGTCTCGGGGAATTCCGGAACGACGGTTGCGGTCGATCAGGCGACCGGTCTGCGCGTCTGGGAGCGTGCGGCGTCGAGCTCGAAGGGTCCGTGGATTGCCGGCGATTTCATCTTCCTGATCACATCCGATCAGGTCCTGCTCTGTCTGACGCGTAGCGGCGGCCAGATCAAATGGTTCCAGCCGCTGCCGCGCTTCCTCGATCCGGAAGACAATAGCGGGCCGATCAGCTGGAGCGGTCCGGTGCTCGCGGGCGACCGGTTGATCGTCGTAAGCTCCGAAGGCGCCGGGATGACGATTTCGCCCTATACCGGCGAGATCGTCGGCCAGTTCGAGTTGGCGGCCGGCACACGCATCTCGCCGATCGTCGTCAATGGCGGGCTCTATCTTATGCTCGGCGACGCGTCGCTCGTCGCGCTGCGCTGATTCGATCATGACTGCCGTGGTGGCGATCGTCGGCCGGCCGAATGTCGGCAAGTCGACGCTGTTCAACCGTCTCATCGGCAAGCGCATCGCGATTGTCGACGACAAGCCGGGCGTCACCCGCGACCGTCGCGAGGGCCGCGCGACGCTTGGCGATCTCGAGTTCACGCTGATCGATACGGCCGGTCTCGAAGAGGCGGAGAGCGAGAGCCTGGCCGCGCGCATGCAGGCGCAGACCCAGCGTGCGATTGCCGAGGCCGATCTGGTGCTGTTCGTGATCGACGCGCGCAGTGGCCTCATTCCCGACGATCGCCATTTCGCCGATCTGCTGCGGCGCAGCGGCAAGCCGACCTTGCTGCTCGCCAACAAGAGCGAGAGCCGGGCGAGCGATGCCGGACGCTACGATGCCTTTGCGCTCGGCTTCGGCGAACCGCTGCCGATTTCGGCCGAGCATGGCGACGGCATGAGCCTGCTGCTCGAGGCGATGCAGGAGCATCTCGATCCCCTTGCTGAAGCGGATACGGGCGACACGCTCAATGAGACGGCCGAGCCCGAACCCGATGCGCCGATCGCGATCACCGTGGTCGGTCGCCCGAATGTCGGCAAATCGACCTTGATCAACCGTCTGCTCGGGGAAGAGCGGGTCATCACCGGACCCGAAGCCGGCATCACGCGCGATGCGATCACGATCGACTGGGAATATGGCGGCCGCAAGATGCGCCTGGTCGACACGGCGGGTCTGCGGCGGCGCGCGCGCATCTCCGAACGGCTGGAACAGCTTTCGGGCGCGGAGACGGCACGGGCGCTGAAATTTGCGCAGGTCGTGGTGCTCGTGCTCGACGGCACCGAGAGTTTCGAGAAGCAGGATCTCACGATCGCGCGCGAGGTGCTGGAAGAGGGGCGGGCGCTGGTCATCGCCGCGAACAAATGGGACGCGGTCGCCGATACCGATACGGCGCTGAAGGCGCTGGCCGACCGGATTGAACGGTCGCTTCCACAGGCGCGCGGCATTCCGCTGGTCACGATCTCGGCCGAGACGGGCGAAGGGATTTCCCGTCTGATGCGCCGGGTGTTCGAGATCTACGAAAACTGGAATCGCCGCATCTCGACTGCCGATCTCAATCGCTGGCTCAGCGGAATCACGGATCGCCATCCGCCGCCGATGGCGTCGGGCAAATCGGTCAAATTGCGCTATGCGACCCAGATCAAAACCCGGCCGCCGACCTTCGCGATCTTTGTCAACCGGCCGACGGAGCTACCCGATTCCTATCTGCGCTATCTGGTGAACGGGTTGCGCGAGACGTTCGGGCTCGATGGCGTGCCGCTGCGGATCACCTTGCGCAAGGGCAACAATCCCTACGCCGGCGAATGATCAATGCCGCCGTGGCGTAACGTCGATGCGCTCGCCATGGCGCGTGCAGTCGGCCGACGCAAGTTCGACAAACAAATCGGTGATATCGTCAGGTGCGGGCAAGGTCATCGGATCTTCGCCCGGATAGGCGCTGGCGCGCATGTTGGTACGCACCCGGCCGGGATCGACGATATTGACGCGGGTCTTTGTCTTTGCCGTTTCGGCGGCATAGATGCCGACCAGCATGTCGAGCGCCGCCTTGCTGACCGCGTAGGTGCCCCAATAGGCGCGCGGCATGACCGAGGCACCGGAGGAGACGAACATCGCGCGGCCGGCGGGCGAGGCCTGCAGCAGCGGATGCATCGAACGGATCAACCGCCAGTTCGCGGTCACGTTGATATCCATCACCCGCTGCCAGTCCTGCGGCCGAATTTGATGGATCGGCGTCATCGTGCCGAGCAGTCCGGCATTGCCGACCAGCACGTCGAGCCGCTTGTGGCGTTCGAAGATCGCCTGGCCGAGCCGGTCGATCGCCGGAAAGTC
>JBBDWW010000183.1:0-5361 GCA_040902645.1 Dongiaceae bacterium
ATCGACCCAACGGTCGAGCATCACCTGATCGACACCGATCACGCCGCCCGATACCAGTTCGGTCGGCGCCACGATGCGGCGGCGACGGAAGCGGCCGGTGCCGTCGAGAAAGCGACCGAGCCCGTTGCTGCTGGAGACGAGGCGCGGATGGATCACGACCTGCAAGGCGCGTGCGGTCGCGATCGCCTCCTTGAGGCGCATCCGCATCTGCGGGCTCGGTTCGAACGCGTCGACGGATCCTTCGAGGCCGATCCGCCGCGCCGCCTGGATCGCGAAGCCGCCGAGATTGGCGCCAATATCGAGCACATGATCGCCCGGTTTGAGATAGCGATCGACGAAGGCCATGGAATGGGGATCGGCCCAGCTTTCGGCGGGCGACGGCGCTTCGGCGGCAGACGCATTGCCGCTGCGGCTGCGTCCGAACAGGCCGCCCCGTTCGGCGCGGCCGGCATTATTGCTGGTTCCGAGTAAACCCATAGGCGCGTGCTCGTGTAGCCGGAGCCCCGAATCGGGGCCTCATCGATCACAATATCAGAAAGAATATTGAGAAAGAAGCGGGGCTTACGACGCGTGGCTCAGAGCCGGCCTGACATATGACGGCGCAACGCGCAACGGTCACGAGATCGGCCGCTCGGTGTCGATGCCTAGCAGGGAATGCGCGAACGATGACGCCTCGAACGGCCGCAGATCTTCGGCCGCCTCGCCCACGCCGATCGCGACGACGGGCAGCGCGAATTTCTCGGCGAGCGCCACCAGTACGCCGCCCTTCGCGGTGCCGTCGAGTTTGGTCACGACGAGACCGGTCAGCTTCACCGTGTCGCGGAAGGTTTCGACCTGGCGGATCGCGTTCTGCCCGGTCGTCGCGTCGAGCACGAGGATGACGTCATGCGGCGCGGTCGGGTCGAGCTTGGCGAGCACCCGCGTCACCTTGCCGAGCTCGGCCATCAGATCGGCCTTGTTGTGCAACCGTCCGGCAGTGTCGACGAACAGCAGATCCGCATCGATCGCCTGCGCGCGTTCGAGCGCCTCGAAGGCGAGGCCGGCCGCATCCGACCCTTGCGCGCGCGCCACCACCTCGGCGCCGCTGCGTTCGCCCCAGATCTTGAGCTGCTCGATCGCCGCCGCCCGGAAGGTGTCGCCGGCCGCGAGAACGACACGGCGCCCCTCGCCGGCGAAGAAATGCGCGAGCTTGCCGATGGTCGTCGTCTTGCCGGTGCCGTTAACGCCGACCACCAGCACGACATGCGGCCGGTGCGCGGGATCGGGCCGCAAGGGTCGTGCGACCGGTTCAAGGATTGCGGCGATTTCCGTTGCGAGCAGACGGCGCACCGATGCTTCGTCGGTTTCGCCGCGCGCGGCCGATTTCGCCAGCGCCGCCGTCAGACGCGCTGCGACCTGCGGGCCGAGATCGGCTGCGATCAGCGCCTCCTCGATCTCCTGCAGCATCGCGGCATCGAGCTTGCGCCCGCCGACGATGCCGGCAATGCCCGCGCCAAGCTTGCCGGCGCTGCGGCCGAGACCCTGCTTCAGCCGTTGCAGCCACGAACCGCCCGCCATCAGCGCACGCTCACGAGTCGTTCCATGACGCTGCGATGCGGCACCGCGTCGCACCGGTCATCGATCAGCCGCGCGCTCAACCGCGCGCCGTCATGCGATATGACCCGTGCCGTCACGAGCGCACCGCGCCCGATATCCGTGCCCTCGCAGGCGATGTCGATCAGCGCGAATCCGTCACTGTGACCGTGCGCCCGATCGGTGCGCCGATTCTCGACCAGAGCACAGACGGAACGCCCGATCAGCGAATCGAAGTAACGCGCCCGCTGGTGCACACCTGCTTCACGCAATTGTGCCGCACGTTCCTTGCGCAGCGCCTTCGGCAGTTGCGGCATGCGCGCGGCGGGCGTGCCGTTGCGTGCCGAAAACGGAAACACATGCAGGAAGGCGAGATCGCAGGCGGCGACCAGATCGAGGCTTTCCGCGAACATCTCTCCGCTCTCGGTTGGAAAGCCGGCAATCAGATCGGCACCGAAGGTGATATCCGGCCGCAGGGTCCGCGCGTGCCGGCAGAACGCGATCGCCTGCGCGCGGCTGTGCCGGCGCTTCATGCGTTTGAGGATCAGGTCGCTGCCGGCCTGCAGCGAGAGATGCAGATGCGGCATCAGGCGCGGTTCATCGGCAACCAGGCGCAGCAGTTCGTCATCGATCTCGGCCACATCGATCGAGGAAAACCGCAGCCGCCCAAGCTCCGGCACCAGCCGAAGGATGCGGCGCGCGAGCTGGCCAAGTGTAGGCGCACCGGGCAGATCGCCGCCCCAGCCGGTGATGTCGACGCCGGTCAGCACGATTTCGCGGACCCCGCTTTCGACCAGCGCGCGCACCTGCGCGACGATCTCGCCCGCCGGCGCACTCCGGTTGTTGCCGCGGCCGAAGGGAATGATACAGAAGCTGCAGCGATGGTCGCAGCCCTGCTGCACCTCGACGAAGGCGCGCGCATGGCCATTACGCGTATCGGCATCGAAACCGGTCGCGGGATGCCCTGTCGCGTCGCGCAGGGCCATGATGTCACCGACCGCGACGATGGTCTCGGGTTTCGAATCAGGCGACACAGAAAGACGACGCGCCAGCGCGGCGAGGATCGCGGGCCGCATCTTCTCGTCATTGCCGATCACGGCGTCGACTTCCGGCATCGCAGCAAAACCGTTCGCATCGATCTGTGCCGCACAACCGGTGACGACGATGCGCGCGGCGGGATGATCGCGCTTTGCGCGGCGGACCGCCTGGCGCGTCTGCCGCATCGCCTCGCCGGTAACCGCGCAACCGTTAACGATCACCGCCGCATCGAGCCCGGCTTTGGCCGCATGCGCACGCATCGTTTCCGATTCGGCCATGTTCAGCCGACAACCGAGCGTGACGATATGCAGATCGTTCATGCCCGCGTCACGCCGCCCCGTTCAGCAAGGCGGGATCGAGCGTGCCGGTGTAACTGATCGCGACCGGACCGGTCATGCGCACATGCTGGTCCTTGAGCCATTCGATCTCGAGTTCGCCGCCATCGACGAGGATGGTGGCATGGCGCCCGGTCAGTTTGCGCCGCGCGGCGGCAACCAGGGTCGCACAGGCACCCGAACCGCAGGCGAGCGTGACGCCGACGCCGCGCTCCCAGACCCGCATGCGAATCTTGTCGGGCGCGAGGACAGTCGCCACTTCCACATTGGTGCGCGCGGGAAACAACGGATGACGCTCGATCGCCGGACCGAGCCGTTCGATATCGATCGCTTCGGCATCGTCGACGAAGAAGACGCAATGCGGATTGCCGATATTGACCGCGACGGGATCGGCCAGTTGCGCCCCGGGCGGCCCCTGCACCAGATCGAGATGCAGCGTGTCCATCGGCTTCGCAAGCGGGATCTCGCGCCAGTCGAGCCGGACGAGGCCCATATCGACGCTGACCCGTCCGTCGGCCAACAGCTCGGCATCGAGCAGGCCGGCCGCCGTCTCAAGGAGCAGATGATTGCGCCCGGCTTCCTGCATCAGCAGGGAGGCGGCGCAGCGCGTGCCGTTGCCGCAGGCCTCGGCCTCGGACCCGTCGGCATTGAGAATGATGAGCCGCACATCGGCGAGACCGGCATCGGCATCGGGCGTACCGCCGGCACGCGTCCCGTTCGCACCTGCCGCGCTGGCGTGTGGGGGCGCGATCACGATGAGCTGGTCGCAGCCGACGCCGCGCCGCCGGTCGGCAATGCGCGCGGCTTCGGCCGCATTCGGCACCCGGCCGTTAAGGCGGGTATCGATGATGACGAAGTCGTTGCCGAGCCCGTGGGCCTTGATGAATGGAAGCGGCGCCATGGCCGGCTATATGGCAGCGCGCGGCGAGAGAGTCCACTGGGCGCCCGGCAGGCCGAAGCGGCGGTTTAAGGGGTGCTTTTGCTCCACATCGTCTCGTGCACGATGCCGAGCGGAGCGAAGGGCGGGATCGGTTCGGTCAGCAGCCCGCTATCGTGATCGAGCCGGGGCGCTGCGTGATGGCAGATCCAGTTGCAGCGCGGCTCGAGGATCGTGGCCGGCAGGCCCTCGTCATAGACCACGACATTCATCGCGCATTGCTCGGCGAGCCTTTCTCGCGAAGCGTGTCCGATGAGTGCGCTGCCGAGCGCATCGGACCAGGCCTGCCAGTGCGGCGCATCGGCCCGTAATGCGAACGCACCCGTGTTGAGATGGGGCTTGCGATAGAGGCGGACGGCAGCTTCTTCACCGAATGAATCCGCGAACGCGGCGCGAATCACCGTTTCGAACTCATCGCGGGCTTCGTTCTGGTTGCGATAGGCGGGATGCACCTCCGGCACGATCGCAACCGCGCTGCCCGCCGCACCGGCGAAAAGCTGCTCGACGGCATCCCATTGCTGCACCCGGGCGTCGGCATCGAGCCACATATAGAGATCGTAGCCCGGTACATGCGCCACCAGATGCGGTCGCGCCGTATAGGCGCGCCAGTGCGACGGCAGCGTGTCTCTGTCCGGCAGATCGTAATCCCAGCCCGGTTCGACGATCGCATCGGCGAGGTTCGCGAGTTCGTCGCGCTGCGCGGTTTCGAGCCCGAGATCGAGCAGCACGAGCGCGGTGTTGCTTCCGGGATCCTGCGCGCGCACCGATTCCGCCGCGCGCTTCAGGTAGCGGAAATAGCCCGCGTCGGCGCCGCTGACGATGACGCGGCGCGCGGTCATCGCGGAGATTCGACAATGCCCCCCTCACCCCAACCCTCTCCCCCCTGCGGGTGGCGAGGGGGAAGAGAAAGGCGCAAGCAATGTTTCGAATCGATGGCCGTTCTGAAATCCCTCTCCCTCGGGGAGAGGGTGGCCGCGGGAGCGAAGCGACGGCGGCCGGGTGAGGGCATTTGCTCGAACCGTCCCTACCGTGCCGCGAGCCGGAGCGCGCCGTCGAGGCGGATCACCTCGCCGTTCATCGCGACGTTCTCGATCAGATGCAGACAGAGCCGCGAAAACTCGTCGGCGCGTGCAAGGCGGCTCGGATAGGGAATCGTATCGGTGATGCTCTTCTGGATCTCGGGCGGCAGGTTCAGCATCATCGGCGTCGCGACGACGCCCGGTGCGATCGCCAGCACGCGAATGCCCTTGGATGCGAGATCGCGCGCCGCCGGCAACGTGAGGCCGACGATGCCCGCCTTCGATGCCGCATAAGCCGCCTGGCCGATCTGGCCTTCATAGGCGGCGACCGACGCGGTCGAGATGATGACGCCGCGCTCGCCATCTTCCTGCGCATCGGCACCGGCCATATCGGCTGCGGCGAGACGCATCATGTTGAAGGTGCCGATCAGGTTCACCTCGATTACCTTTGCGAATTTCT
>JBBDWW010000184.1:0-5351 GCA_040902645.1 Dongiaceae bacterium
GGGCTTGCTGAAAAACACTAAAACGATCTGCCGGAGGGAAGACAGATTTTTCAGTCGATCTTTACCTACGGCTTGAACCGGACCGCCTTCGGTCCCGCCACGTCGGCGCGCAGGCGAAAGAGACTTCCGGCGAGGGGCCCTTTCGCGAGCTGATCCGAAGAGAGATCCATCGCGGCCGAGGTAACATAGAGATCGCGCGTGTCGGTGCCGCCGAAGGCTGGGCAGGTCGGGCGCTGTACCGGCAGATCGATCTTCGCGATACGCTTGCCATCGGGCCCGTAATGGCTGAGGCACCAGCCGTTCCAGTGCGCGACCCACACGCCGCCGTCATTGTCGACCGCGAGCCCGTCGGGAATGCCTTCGTCATTCGACACCTGCGCGAATACGCGACGCTTCGAGATGCTGCCGGTCTTGCCGTCGAAATCATAGGCGAGGATACGGCCGGGCATCATGTCGACGAAGTACATCGTCTTGCCGTCGGGACTCCAGCCCATTCCGTTCGAGCAGGAAAAACCCTCGTCCATCGGAACGAGTCCGCGTTTGCTGTCGTACCGGAACAGGCGCCCGCTCTCTTCCTTGCTCTGATTGTGCATGGTGCCGAACCAGAAGCGGCCCTGCGGGTCGCATTTGCCATCGTTCACGACATTCTGCGGCCGGTCTTCGTCGGGCTTCGCGAGCAGACGGCGCTCGCCATCGGCCGGATAAAGCCAGAGACCGCTGCCGGCGAGAACGAGAAAGCCGCCGCCCTCGACCAGTGCAATTGCGCCGATATGACCGCTATCGACCAGTAACGGCACGAGTTCGTCGGTATCGTCGCGCGGCCGGAAGCGATGCACGGCGGGCGCCAGGCAATCGATCCAGTAGAGCACCCCGGCCACCTCGTCCCAGATCGGCGTTTCGCCGACTTCGCTTCGAATATCGACGACGCATTCGGCTTTCATGCCGCCGGCTCCATGGTGACAGGATCAACCGTCCGCCGGCACGCGATTGCCGACGGTGGTATGGACTAAAGACGAAACCGGATCTAACGCGTGACGACGCCCTTGATGCCGATCTTTGCCTGCAGCGCCCCGGTACCTCTCGGCTTGTTGCCGACCTTCGCCTGCAGGTTTTGTGCAATGCCCGGGCTGTCGTCGCCAGAGCCCGACTGCGCGATCGCACGCGCGAAGCCGCGGGCTTCTTTCGGTCCGATCTTCGGCGAGTTTCGGAAAGCATCCGGGCCCGGATTTGCCTGGTCGAAGCCAAGCATTCGGGTCCAATCGAGATCGATACTTGGTGCCGTCATGTGGAGCCTCCCCTTGCCGCACCGGCATCGCGAAACGCTGCCCAGGGCGGATAACCTATCCCAACACAGCGTCCCCGCCCGCGACAAGTGCAGCGGCGGGAACCCGACCGATCAGGCCGAACGCTAGCGGATCTGACCCTTGTCGCCGACCTTCGCGCGAAGCGCCGTCGCCGGCACGTCAGCGAACCCGATGGCCTCCTTCTGGCCGATCTTGGACGAATTTTTCAACGGGTCGGACCCCGGATGGGCCTGGTCGAAACCGAGCAGTCGCGACCAATCGAGATCGATGCGTGATGCTGCCATGACATGCCCCCTTTGGCGCCGGCCCGGGCAACCCGGCCAGCCAGTCGACAGACTACCCCAAAACCCTTACTGCCGCCAAACACACACACGCGCTAGCCCGCCGGTGCCAGGCATTCCACCAACGACGCAGCGAGATCGCGGATCAAGATCGGATAGAGCGCCGGGCCGGGTTCGAGGGCGATACCCTCGGGATCGAGCCGCCCGAGGCGCACGTCGGTGCCCTCGGTCACCGTCTCAAGCAACGCGTCGTCGAAGCCCGGTTCGGCAAAGGCGCAGACGACCCCGCCCCCGCTTAAACGCTTGCGGATCGCCGCGAGCCGCGCCGCGCCCGGTTTCTGTTCGGGATCGAGGGTGATCGATCCCGCGGCGTGCAGACCGTAATGGCGCTCGAAATATTGGTAGGCGTCGTGAAAGACGATGAACGGAATGTCGCGCAGCGGCGCCAGCAAGGCTTGCGTTTCGGTGTCGAGTGCCTGGAGCCGTTCGATCAGCGCGGCTTCATTGTTGCTGTACGCACCGGCATTGGCCGGATCGATCGAACGCAGCCGTTCCGCGACCGCCGCGATGATGGCAACGGCATGATCGGGATCGAGCCAGATATGCGGATCGTAGCCGTCATGCGCGTGGTCATGATCGCTTTCCTCGTCCGCATGGTCGTGATCGGCGTCTTCATCCGCGTGTTCGTGTTCGGCATCATCGGCATCGCCCTCATCGTGCGCATCCCAGACGCCGCCTTCCCGCACCGGCAGCAACGCGATCGTCGGGAGTTCGGCAAGTTCGAGCCCGTGTCCCGCCGGCACCAGCGATTCCATCGGTGCCTCGAGGAAATACTCGAAACCCTCGCCGACCCAGACCACGAGATCGGCTTCGGCAAGGGCGCCCGCCTGCGAAGGCTTCAGCGAATAAGCGTGCGGCGACGCGCTGCCATCGACCAGCAGCAACGGTGTCGCGACGCCTTCCATGACGCCGGCAACCAGCGCATGGATCGGCTTGATCGAAACCACCACCGACGGCGCCTCGGATGCCGCGCACACCGCCCACGGTCCCGGGACACTCAGGGCAAGAAGTCCAAGAAAAATGGCGGTTCCAAGCCTCTTCGGGCGCATCGTAACCCTCTGCATAGGATATGTTATAAAATAACATTGCGTTTAGGCGGCGGCCCTGTCAATCATTTTGCCGACGGCACGCGCGGCTCGCAGCCAAGGTTTGCCAAGCGACCTTGCCGGCGGGTGGCGAACCGCCATCTATCGACAGGGATTCTCGCCGAGCCACGCAGCCGCAATTGCGGAGGACCGCCGATGGGCAGGACGCACGATCACCGCCACTGCATCAACGGCGCTCTCGACGTCGCCGAACGCCTTTGCAGCCGCAGCGGCGCCCGGCTCACGCCCTTGCGTCGGCGGGTGCTGGAGCTGGTCTGGCAGAGCCACCAGCCGGTCGGCGCCTATCAGGTTCTGGCCGCGCTCGGGCAGGAGACACCGGGGGAAAAGGCGCGTAACCCCGCCCCGCCGACGGTCTATCGGGCGCTCGAATTCCTGCTCGCACAAGGGCTGATCCACCGGCTGGAATCGCGCAACGCCTATATCGGCTGCCCGCATCCCGATCTCGACCATGCCGGGCAATTCCTGATCTGCCATGAATGCGGCACCGTCACCGAGCTGGTCGATCCGGCGATCGGCGATGCGGTGAGACGTGGTGCGCAGGAGGCCGGGTTTCGCCCGAACCGCATGACGCTGGAGCTCGAAGGTACCTGCCGGCAATGCGCGGACGGCCCGCACGCATGACCGATCTGACGCGAGCCACGGCGCCCCGCCCCGATATCTCGCCGCTTGCCGCGCCGCTGATCGCCGGTCGGCATATCCGTTACCAGGCGAACGGGCAATTCATCCTCGATCATGTCGATATCGAAATACGGCCGCGCGAGATCGTGACCCTGATCGGGCCCAATGGCGCCGGCAAAAGTACGCTGGTACGAATTTTGCTCGGTCTACTCGAACCGAGCGCCGGCACGGTCGAGCGGCGACCGGGATTGCGCATCGGCTATGTGCCGCAGCGGTTTTCGCCGAGCCCGCATATGCCGATCACGGCGCGGCGGTTTCTCGCGACAGCGCAGGGAAGCGCGCGCCATAAAAACGGTTCGCTGAGCGAACGGCTCGCCGAAGTCGGTGCAGCGGCCGTGGCCGATACGCAGCTCAACGATCTTTCGGGCGGCGAATTGCAGCGCGTGCTGCTCGCGCGCGCATTGATTGGCGATCCGGATCTGCTGGTGCTCGATGAACCGACCCGCGGCGTCGACGTGACCGGGCAGACGGAACTGTTCGACCTGGTCGCCGGGCTGCGCGACAGCCGCGGCTGCGGCATGCTGATCGTGACGCATGAGTTGCATATCGTGATGGCGGCGACCGACCGCGTGCTCTGCCTCAACAAACATGTCTGCTGCGAAGGGCGGCCGGAATCGATCAGCACCAATCCCGAGTTCGTCGCCATGTTCGGCACGGCGGCGGCGCGACGCCTCGCGATCTATACGCACGAGCACGATCACCAGCACGACATCGCCGGCGGTGTCGTGCATGCAGCATCGGGGCATGAGACGCATGGCCACGACACGCATGCGCATGACCATGCTGCGCACGATACCCACACCACCGACCCGCACGCCCGATAACGGAAGGCCATGCTCGACGATTTCCTGATCCGTGCCCTCCTGGGCGGTCTCGGTGTCGCGCTCGCCGCGGGCCCGCTCGGCTGTTTCGTGGTGTGGCGGCGGATGGCCTATTTCGGCGATTCCCTCGCGCATTCGGCGCTGCTCGGTGTCGCGGTCGGCGCCGTGCTCAACGTCGATCTGCGCTTCGGCGTGCTCGGTGTCGGACTTGCGATCGCAATCATCCTGGCCGGGCTCGAGCGGCGCGCGCAACTTGCGACCGACACGTTGCTCGGCATCCTTGCCCATTCCGCGCTCGCATTCGGCTTCATCGCGGTCTCGCTGGTGCCGGGCCTGCGCGCCGACGTGATCGGGCTGCTGTTCGGCGATGTTCTCGCGATTTCGAAAAGCGATCTCGCCTGGATCTGGGGCGGTGCCGCCATCGTTCTCGCGGTGCTGGCGATCCTTTGGCGGAAGCTTCTGCTGATGACCATCGATGCAGATCTCGCACGCGCCGAGGGCGTCCCGACCGCTGCGCTGCGTGTCGTGCTGATGCTGCTGATCGCGATTTCGGTCGCACTCGCGATGAAGGCCGTCGGCGCGCTGCTGATCACCGCGTTGCTGCTGATCCCGGCCGCGACCGCGCGGCGTTTTGCGCGCACGCCCGAAGGCATGGCGGTGCGCGCAGCGGGGATCGGCGCGATCGCGGTCGTGGTCGGGCTCGGCGGTTCGCTGAGCGCGGACCTTCCCGCCGGGCCGGCAATCGTCGCGGCCGCGGCCGTGATCTTTGCCGCAGTGCAGTTCCGCCGCAGCGGCGACCGTTTGCCTCTACCCTGAGATTTTAGGAACGCGACCGCGCCTCGCGCGTTCAGCGACGGGCGAGCGCCTCGACGAGCGGCCGGAAATGCTCGAGCGGCGGCGTCGCCATCGCGGGATCCTTGCCCTCGTCGTCGAGCTGGCGCAAACGGATCGCGGCCGCCGCACCGACGTGCGCGGCAAATTCGGCCGCCGCAAAATCATCCATGGGACCGCCCTGCAGCCCGAGGCTCAGGACCGAAGCCGCAGAGAGTTGGTCGAAATAGCCGGGTTCGGTCGCGCAGAGATAGCGCTTGGCCGCCACAT
>JBBDWW010000185.1:0-5340 GCA_040902645.1 Dongiaceae bacterium
ATGTCGTCCTTGCGCACGGACAGCACCTCGCCGCCGGATGCAAGCACGCGGGCGGCGATCTCGTCCACGATCCCGTAACTGTTCGCGTTCGGCCTGTCGGCAAAGGTCACCGCACCGCTCTCCCTGTCGATCGTGCCATGCACGACCTCATCCATGTCGGCCAGCAGGCTTTCGACCGCGCCGAAGGTCGCGGCGCGCGCCGCCTGCGCGATGTCCGTCGTCGCCCGGCCCTGGTTTTCGCGCGCGCGATAGGTCTCGTTCCAGTCCTTGATCTGCCGTCGATAGATGGCGTCGAGTACGCCACGGGCCTTCTCGGCAAGCTGGGCGTCGCTCAGCGCTTCGGGGCTGCCGTCGATCGTTTCGGGAGCAAGGCGTGCGTAACTGTTGACCGATCGGTAGATCGGCGCGAGCGGCTGTGTCGCCGCGAGGATCAGCGGTATGTCGCTGCCGGAGAGGAGAGGGCGCAATGCCTCGTCGACACGTCGCGCGAACTGGCCGAGCAGCACCTTCTGGCCTTCGGAACCGTGGATGCGTCCGCTGGGCGAGCGGTCGTTTACCGTCGCGCGGCCGGTTGCGGAGCCTGCATCTTTCGGCAATCCGTCGACCTTGACTTCGACGGCCGGCAGATCGGCGGAGACTCCGATCAGTCGCACCCGGTTCTCGGCGAGTGCCAGCACGTAGGCGCTGTTCTGAAACGTGACGGTTCGCAGCAGCGGCTTCAGATGAAACCGGTCCGACACCAGCACCATCGGCTGAACGTTGCTCGGGCTGCGGAAGGTCTGGACATTGTCCGGTGTTGCAAGGATTGCAAGACTTTGCGCTTGGTGCTTCCAGAACTCGTCATCGTCGACAAGATCGTCGAGATGATGCGACACGGCGGCGATCCGCCGCTTGTCCGCGCCGCTTGCCTCGATCTGTGCGATCGCCTGTTTTGCGAGGTTCTTGAGTTCGATGCGATCGGCGCTTGCCTGCTGCGTCAGCGGTGTCGTCGGCAGATAGATCGACACGCAAAGATCGTTGCGAGTGCTCGACAGCGATCGGATATCGGCGGCGGTCGGAATGTCGACGTAAAGCATGGAGAGAGGTCCCCCGTTCAGGATCCTGATGGCAGGCAGGCTCGGCAACATCGTGCCGAACCGCCCATCTAGGAGTAAAGACCGATGATTTCCAGAGCGCTGCCGCGCCTTTTGTCGCTCCGGCCGTTGCTCAGGGCTGACGGGATGACATCGGAACGGCCTCATCCTGAGCCTGTCAAAGGATGAGGCCGCCTGCATCGAAACCGGCAATGCCCGCCCGGCCAACTCACGCCGAATAGTACATCTTGAACTCGATCGGATGCGGCGAGTGCTCGAAATTGTAGACGTCCTCCCATTTGAGTTCGAGATAGCTCTGGATCAGGTCGTCGGTGAACACGTCGCCCTTCTTGAGGAACTCGTTGTCGGCCACGAGCGCGTCGAGCGCCTGGCGCAGCGAGCCGCACACGGTCGGTACGTCCTTTAATTCCTCCGGCGGCAGATCGTAGAGATTCTTGTCCATCGGATCGCCGGGATGGATCTTGTTCACGATGCCATCGATGCCGGCCATCAGCATGGCCGCATAGGCGAGATAGGTGTTCGCCAGCGGGTCGGGGAAGCGCACTTCGACGCGCTTGCCCTTCGGGCTTGCCACATAGGGAATGCGGCAGGAGGCCGAACGGTTGCGCGAGGAATAAGCGAGCAGCACCGGCGCCTCGAAACCCGGCACCAGCCGTTTGTAGCTGTTCGTCGTCGGGTTGGTGAAGGCGTTCAGCGCCTTCGCGTGCTTGATGATGCCGCCGATGTAATAGAGCGCCATCTCCGAGAGATCGGCATAGCCGGTACCGGCGAACAGCGGCTTGCCATCCTTCCAGATCGACTGGTGCACATGCATGCCCGAGCCGTTATCGCCCTTGATCGGCTTCGGCATGAAGGTCGCGGTCTTGCCATAGGCATGCGCGACTTGGCGCACGACATATTTGTAGATCTGCATATGGTCGGCGCATTTCACCAGCGTGTTGAACTTGATGCCGAGCTCATGCTGCGAGGGCGCCACCTCGTGGTGATGCTTCTCCATGTCGACGCCCATCCCCAGCATCGTCGTCACCATCTCGGCGCGCAGATCGAAACAGGCATCGACCGGGCCGACCGGGAAATAGCCGCCCTTCGGCAACGGGCGATGGCCGTGATTGCCGCCTTCGATCACCTTGCCGCTGTTATAGGGGCCTTCCTCGCTGTCGAGCATGAAATAGGACGCCTGCTGCGTCACGTCGAAGCGCACGTCGTCGAAGATGAAGAACTCGGCCTCGGGCCCGATATAGGCGGTGTCGCCGATGCCGGTGCTCTTGAGAAAGTTCTCCGCATTCTTGGCGACCGAGCGCGGATCGCGCGCATAAGGCTGGCCGGTCAGCGGCTCGACCACGTCGCAGATGATCACAAGCGTCGACTGCGCCGCGAACGGATCGGCGACCGCCGTCTCGAGATCGGGCATCAGGGTCATGTCGCTCTCGTTGATCGCCTTCCAGCCGGCGATCGACGAGCCGTCGAACATGACGCCTTCGGTCAGCAGATCCTCGTCCACCGCGTTGGTCGACTGCGTGATGTGATGCCAGATGCCCCTAGGGTCGGTGAAACGGAAATCGACATATTTTATGTCCTCGTCCTTGAGCTTCTTGAGCATTCCGCTTGCGTCGGTCATCGGTCGGTCTCCTGGGTGTTCTGGTGGGCCGGAATGAGTGGGTTTGACTGCGGATGCGAAATCAGATGGCGTCCGGTCCGCGCTCGCCGGTGCGGATGCGGATCACCTCGTCGATGGTCGATACGAAAATCTTGCCGTCGCCGATGCGCCCGGTTTGTGCCGCGCGCTGGATCGCCTCGATCGCGCGCTCGAGCATCGCCTCTTCGAGCACGATTTCGATCTTCACCTTGGGCAGAAAGTCGACGACATACTCGGCGCCGCGATAGAGTTCGGTATGGCCCTTCTGCCGGCCGAAGCCCTTCGCCTCGGTGACCGTCAGGCCCTTGATGCCGATTTCCTGCAGCGCGTCTTTCACTTCATCGAGCTTGAACGGTTTGATGACCGCTTCGATCTTCTTCATCGCGTGAATCTCCAATGGCTGCAGACAACCGATCGCATCCACCGGTCGGGTGGATCGGCGCCGGAGCCCTGCCTTTCGATAAGCAAGTTCGATGCCAGAATGGCGTGCGCCGGATATTCGGCTCATCCGGCGGCTTTTGCCAAAAGAAAAGGCCGGGACTGAGCCCGGCCTGGTCGTTTTTTAGGCAGCCTGCCTCTTTGGGAGGCATCGCGCGGGACGTGCGGCCCGCGCGGCCGATGTGTGCGTCAGCGATCGGCGATTTTCTTGGCGATCCTGTCTTCCTGCTCCCGCAGCTCGCGCGTGAACGTTTCGCCGAAATCAGTCGCCTCGTAAAAGGGGCGGATCTCGATCTCGCTCGGGCCGGGCATCGGATTGGGGCAGCGTTTCACCCATTCGACCGCCTCATCCATGTTCTTCACGTTCCAGATCCAGAAGCCCGCAACCAGCTCCTCGGTGGCATCGAACGGTCCATCCTTGACGGTCCGCTTCGTTCCATCGAAGTGGATGCGCTTGCCTTTCGAGGAGGGTTTCAGCCCGTCGCCGCTCACCATGATGCCGGCATTGGCGAGCTCCTCGTTGAACTTGCCCATCGCCGCGAACATTTCGGTGGACGGCATCTGGCCGGATTCGCTGTCCTTCGTTGCCTTCACGATAACCATCACGCGCATCGTCCTGTCTCCTCTGATTCCTGGGCCCGTATGTCCGATATGAGGTCGGGCACCGGCAGAATCGACACCCCGCCGGAACTTTTCGCACAGGCCCACAACAAGGGGCGCAAGACGCACTGGTAGCGAAGTTCACCGGCTACAGCGGCGCGGGCGCCTCTCCCGGGCGGCCTCAGGCCGCCTTGACGCCCTTCTGCTGCAGCCACTGGCCCATGCGGCTCATCGACTCCGCGATGTTCTCGAGGCTGTTCGCGTAGGAGACGCGCAGATAGCCCTCGCCATGCTTGCCAAAGCTGGTGCCGGCGATCGTCGCGACGCCGACGTCGTTGAGCAGGCCTTCCTCGACCTGCTTCGAGGTCATGCCGGTTCCCTTGATGTTCGGGAACACATAGAACGCACCCAGCGCATCGACGCAGGAAACGCCCGGCAGATCGTTCAGCGCCTTCACGACGAACTTGCGCCGCTCGTCGAACGCCTTGCACATCTTCGCGACATCGTCCGTCGGGCCGGTGAGCGCGGCGAGGCCGGCGAATTGCGCCGAGGCGTTGACGCAGGAATGGCAGTTGATCGCAAGCCGCGTCGCGAGTTCCGCGAGCTTGCCCGGCCACACGGCGTAACCCAGGCGCCAGCCGGTCATCGCGTAGGTCTTCGACCAGCCGTCGAGCATGATGGTGCGATCGCGCATGCTCTCGAAGGTCAGCAGGCTGAGATGCCTGCGGCCCTCATAGAGGATCTCGCTGTAGATCTCGTCCGACATGACGCAGACATTCGGGAACTTCTCGAGCCCCTTCACCAGCTTGCGCATCTCCTCGTCTTCGGTGACGGCGCCGGTCGGATTGGCCGGGCTGTTGATGATGATGAGGCGCGTCTTGTCGGTGATGCGCGAGAGCAGATCGTCGGCCGAGAAACCGAACCCGTTCTTCTCGAGCAGCGGCAGCGGCACGGCGGTCGCACCGGTGAACTTGATGACCGATTCGTAAATCGGGAAACCCGGATTGGGATAGATGATCTCGGCACCCGGTTCGCCGAACATCAGTACGGCGAAGAACATCGTGACCTTGCCGCCCGGCACGACGACGACCTGCGCCGGATCGACGGTAACGCCGTGGCGCTTCTTGAGATCGGCCGCGACCGCTTCGCGCACGATCGGCAGGCCGTTCGCCGGCGTGTAGCCGTGATGGCCGTCTTTGAGCGCCTTGCAGGCGGCGTCGACGATATGGGCCGGGGTTTTGAAATCGGGCTGACCGATACCGAGATTGATGATCGACTTGCCGGCGGCGGCCAGCGCGTTCGCGCGGGCGAGAACTTCGAAGGCGGACTCGGTACCGAGCCGGCTCATCCCCTGGGCCAACTGCAACATGATGTAACGCTCCCCCCGTCGTGATTGTTTTAAGCCGGTTTTGACCAGCCGGTCGAAAGAGGCCTCTTGTTAATCGGAAACCCGTATCGCGCAAAGGCTTTGTTGCGACGGTGGATCGCCTTGCGGCGACTTGACGCGCGGGGCGGGTGAAGGATAGACCGACGCCCTCTCGGAATGGCGGGTGTAGCTCAGGTGGTTAGAGC
>JBBDWW010000186.1:0-5320 GCA_040902645.1 Dongiaceae bacterium
CCCCGGTCAGCGCCCTGGGCAGGCTGCGCGGCAGCTTCGGCGTGGCGAGCGTGGCAAGCGCCGGGTTCTGGATGTCGCGATGGCGCGCGAGATAGCGGAACAGGCCGCGCAGGGCCGACAAAGCGCGCGCGGTCGAACTGGCGGCAAGGCCGGCCTGTTTTCGGAACGCGAGCCATGCACGCAGGTCCCCGCGCGCGAGCGTCGCCATGTCGGCGAGCCGCGCCGGACCGCCGAGATGATCATTCATGAAGGCGAGGAACGCGGCGACGTCGTGCCGATAAGCCGCGACGCTATGCGCCGAGCTGCGGCGCTCGTGGCTCATCTGCGCCAGCCAATCCTCGATCGCGTCGACGAGGTCGGGCTGGGCTGTGATCGTCACGTCAGAGCGACCGGGTCAGCCAGTTGCGGATGCAATGCTCGATGATACGGGCGAGGAAGGTGAGCAGCTCCGTACCTTGGCCGGGATTGAAGAAACCGGGATGGCGCGTGCCGAAGGCGATGAGCCCGGTCGGCGCGTTTTCATGCGGTGTCAGGCGGATCAGCGCATCCGAACGCACCAGCCCCGCCGCACCGCCGAAGACCGCCGGCTCGCCGGCGATCTCGTCGCGCAGCATCACTTCGACGCCCGGCCCCATCACCTCGTCGACCGTGCCGGGCCGCAGCAGAAAGAGCCCGTCATAGCGCACCGGTGCGGTCGGCGGCGTCTCGCTCTCGATGCACAAGGTGACGACGTCGACGTCGAGCAGGATCGCGAGGTCGGTGGTGACCGCCTCGATGAGTTGCTCGAAAGTGGCGGCGCCCAAGAGCGACAGCACGGCGCGATGTACGCGATCCTGGGTCGAAAGATTGTCGCGGCTGTTCGCCAGCAGATCGTCCTGCTCGCTGCGCAGCCGCGCCACGTCGCCGCGCAACCGCTCGAGCAGATAGGTCTGCAGATCGGCGATGCGATCGCCGTTCTGGCGCGCCGGCAGCTTCTGTCGCTCCAGCACGTCGGGATGGCGCATCAGGAATTCGGGATGGCGGTCGAGATAGTCGATCACATGCCGCGCGGTCACCCGTGCGGGCGCGCGCCCGGCGGCGGCGTTGTTGCGGTCGGCGATATCTTCCGGGCTCTGGCTCATCGCATGCCTTTAGAGGATCGACTGGCCGGTCTTCTGCCAGTCGGCAAGAAACGCGGCCAGACCCTTGTCGGTCAGCGGATGGTTGAAGAGCTGGCGCAGCACGTTCGGCGGCAAGGTCGCGACATCGGCGCCCATTTTCGCGGCCTGGACGACATGAACCGGATGGCGGATCGAGGCGACCAGCACTTCAGTCTCGATCGACGGGTATTGCGAATAGATCTGCATGATGTCGGCGATCAGTTCCATGCCGTCGCTGCCGACATCGTCGAGCCGGCCGACAAAAGGTGAAATGAAACTCGCACCGGCCTTCGCGGCGAGCAGCGCCTGCGCCGCCGAAAAGCAGAGCGTCACGTTGACCATCGTGCCTTCGTTGCGCAGCGTGCGACAGGCTTTCAGCCCGTCGCGCGTCAGCGGCACCTTGACCGCGATGTTCTTCGCGATCTTCGCGAGCTTGCGCCCTTCGGCCAGCATCTTTTCGTATTCGACCGCGGTCACTTCGGCGCTGACCGGGCCGGGCACGATCGAACAGATTTCCTTCACGACATCGAGGAAGGCGCGACCGCTCTTGGCGATCAGCGACGGATTGGTCGTGATGCCGTCGACCAGACCGGTCTCGGCGAGGTCGCGAATTTCGGCGATGTCCGCACTGTCGATGAAAAACTTCATGCCCTGCCGATCCTTGTGGTGCCGTCTTCGCTGCTGCGTCCGTTCCGGTCGCGCCTGCCGGTGGATAGCGATTGTCCGGGTATTTCCGGGGAAACGCCCCAGCGTGACGCTTCCGACTCGCCTGATCTAGAGTGTATCGGATGCCCGAATCGCACGCCAGTTCGCGCCCGGAAGCGGGCCGCGTCAGCGTTCTGCTGCCGCTGCCGCTCGCGGGCGCCTATGACTATGCGGTACCCGACGAATTCGATCTGGCGCCAGGCGATTTCGTGATCGTGCCGCTCGGCCGGCGCGAGCTGGTCGGCGTGGTCTGGGGCGCGGGCAGCGACGAGGTCCCCGTATCGAAGCTGAAGCCGGTCATCGAGCGGCTCGACATGCCGCCTTTGCCCGAGGTCTCGCGCCGCTTCGTCGACTGGGTCGCGGGTTATTCGATGGTGCCGCCGGGGCTGGTGCTGCGCATGACGATGAGCGTGCGCGCCGCACTCGAACCGCCGCGCAGTGCGACGGGTTATCGTGCCGCCGAGAATCCCGACGACGCCGCGCGGATGACGCCGGCGCGAACGCGCGTACTCGACATACTGGGACGCGGCCCCGCTCTGCCCGCGATGGAACTTGCGCGCGAGGCCGCCGTGTCGCCCGGTGTCGTGCGTTCGATGGCGGATGCCGGGCTGATCGAGGCGGTCGCACTGCCGCCGGCCCGTCCGCCGCGTCCCGATCCGGATTACACGCAAGCGCCGCTCGAGGCCGCGCAGCGCACCGCCGCCGATACGCTCGCGGGCAAAGTCGGCAACGGATTTTCGGTGACGCTGATCGATGGCGTCACCGGTTCGGGCAAGACCGCAGTCTATCTCGAAGCGATCGCGGCCGCGCTCAAGACCGGCAAACAAATTCTCGTGCTGCTGCCCGAGATCGCGCTGACGGCGCAATTGCTCGATCGCTTTGCCGACCGCTTCGGCGTGCGGCCCTGCGAATGGCATTCCGATCTGACCAGCCCCGAACGGCGGCGCAACTGGCGCTGGATCGCCTCGGGCGAAGCGCGCGTCGTGGTCGGCGCGCGCTCGGCCTTGTTCCTGCCTTATCCGTCGCTCGGGCTGATCGTCGTCGACGAAGAACATGAGAGCGCATTCAAACAGGAAGACGGCGTGATCTACCAGGCGCGCGACATGGCCGTCGTGCGCGGTCAGCTCGGTAACATTCCGGTCGCGCTGGTCTCGGCGACGCCGTCGCTCGAAACCGTGCATAATGTCGAAGCCGGCCGTTACGCGTTGCTGCATCTGCCGGACCGAGCGCTGGGTGCGAGCCTGCCGAAGATCGAAGCGATCGATCTCCGGCGCGACCGGCCGCCGCGGCAGCGCTGGCTCTCCGACACGCTGCGCATGGCGCTCGAAGAGACGCTGGCCGCGAACGAGCAGGGTCTGCTGTTCCTCAATCGGCGCGGTTATGCGCCGCTGACCTTGTGCCGCGCCTGCGGCCATCGGCTGCAATGTCCGAACTGCACCGCCTGGCTGGTCGAGCACCGCTTCCACGGCCGGCTGCATTGCCATCACTGCGATTATCGCTGCGATCTGCCGGCGAGCTGCCCGCATTGCAACGCAGTCGGCGAGTTCGCGGCCTGCGGTCCCGGCGTCGAACGGCTGGCGGAAGAAGTTGCGGCACTATTCCCGCAAGCGCGGCTCGCGGTGATGACCAGCGACACGATGTGGAGCCCCGGTGCCGCGCAGGAACAGGTTCGCGCCGTGGTCGATCACGAGGTCGATGTGCTGATCGGCACGCAGATCGTCGCGAAGGGGCATCATTTTCCGCTGCTGACGCTGGTCGGCGTGGTCGATGCGGATCTCGGCCTCGGCGGCGGCGATCTGCGCGCGGCCGAACGCACCTATCAGCTTCTGCATCAGGTGGCAGGGCGAGCCGGGCGCGCCGAACGGCCCGGCCGCGTACTGTTGCAAACGACCGATCCGGCGCATCCGGTGATGAAGGCGCTGATCTCGGGCGATCGCGACGCCTTCCTGCTGCGCGAAAGCGAGGAACGAAAGCGCTACGCGCTGCCGCCGTTCGGGCGGCTCGCAGCGCTGGTGCTGAGTGCGCCGAGCCCGGCCGATGCTGACGATCTGGCGCGTGCGATGGCGCGGCAGATTCCAACAGTCGACGGGTTTCATGTACTCGGTCCCGCGCCGGCGCCGCTCGCCGTGCTGCGCGGCTGGCATCGGCGGCGATTCCTGATCAAATGCCGGCGCGATCAGGCGCCGCAGGGCTTCATCGGACGCTGGCTCGAACGCGTGAAACTGCCCCACGCGGCGCGGCTCCAGATCGACATCGATCCGTACAGCTTCCTGTGAGGATCGGCACCGCTTCGCCCATCGGGCAGTTGCAATTTTCTATTTTGGTAGAGTGGGTTAGCGTGCCATCGAAGGCACGATTGCGACATCCGGGCGCGGTTGCGCGGCTTTCCGGCTTGTGTTACATCAGCGCGCCATCGGCCGGACGGCAGCGTCCGGCCGCAGTTTTTGTCGTAATTCCGCGATCTTAGCAGGCCTCGACCGGCTCTGGATTGCGTCCTTGGGAGGGGTCATCTGACGTGGCAGCCGGGGGCATAGGCTCGGGCGGTCTGGCGACGCGTTACGCCGCCGCGCTTTTCGACCTTGCGGACGAAAAGAAGGCGCTCGATGCCGTCGCCGACGATCTCAAATCGATCCGGACGATGATCGGGTCGAGCGAGGATCTGCGCCGCGTGCTGCGCAGCCCGGTTATCGGACGCACCGAACAGGGTCGCGCCATGGCCGCCATCCTCGATGCCGCCGGGACCGGCGATCTGGTCCGCCGCTTCGTCGGGCTGGTCGCCGAAAAGCGCCGCCTCTTCGCGCTGCCGCGGATGATCGATGCGTATCTTGCGGAACTCGCGCGTCGTCGCGGTGAAACCACGGCCGAAGTCGTCTCGGCAACGCCGCTCGACGAGGAAAGCCAGAAGCGGCTCGTCGAGGCACTGCGTCGCGTCGCCGGCCAGCGCGTTTCGATCGATCTCAAGGTCGACCCGGATCTGATCGCCGGGCTCGTCGTCAAAGTGGGCAGCCGCATGGTCGACAGCTCGCTCAGAACCAAGCTCAATCGCATGCAAATCGCCATGAAAGGGAACGGGTAATGGATATCCGGGCCGCGGAAATTTCCGCAATCCTGAAACAGCAGATCGAGAATTTCGGCACCGAAGCGGACGTCGCGGAAGTCGGCCAGGTTCTCTCGGTCGGCGACGGCGTCGCCCGGGTCTACGGCCTCGACAACGTGCAGGCCGGCGAGATGGTCGAGTTCCCCGGCGGCATCCGCGGCATGGCGCTCAATCTCGAAGACGACAATGTCGGCGTCGTGATCTTCGGCGATGACCGCGATATCAAGGAAGGCGACACCGTGAAGCGCACGGGCGCCATCGTCGACGTGCCGGTCGGCCGCGGCCTGCTCGGCCGCGTCGTCGACGCACTCGGGAATCCGATCGACGGCAAAGGCCCGCTCAAGGACGTCGAGCGCAAGCGCGTCGAGGTCAAGGCGCC
>JBBDWW010000187.1:0-5254 GCA_040902645.1 Dongiaceae bacterium
TTTCAAGCTGGAAGATGCCGGTCGATTCCCCCCGCCCGATCATCTCGTAAGTCTTGGCGTCGTCGAGCGGTATGTTTTCGAGGTCGAGCGTGACGCCGCGTTGCGCGAGCAATTCCTGCGCCTTGGCCAGCACGGTCAGCGTCTTCAGACCGAGGAAGTCGAACTTCACGAGGCCGGCGAGCTCGACATATTTCATGCTGAACTGCGTGACCGGCATATCCGAGCGCGGATCGCGATAGAGCGGCACCAGCTCGTTGAGTGGCCGGTCGCCGATCACCACGCCCGCCGCATGGGTCGAGGCGTGGCGGTAGAGCCCTTCGAGCTTGATCGCAATATCGATCAGCCGCGCGACCGACGGATCTTCCTCCTGCATGGCCTGGAGCTGCGGCTCGCCCTCGATCGCCCGGGCGATCGTGACCGGATTGGTCGGATTGTTAGGCACCATTTTGCAGATGCGGTCGACCTGGCCATAGGGCATCTGCAGCACGCGCCCGACATCGCGCAGCGCCGCACGCGCCTGCAGCTTGCCGAAGGTGATAATCTGCGCGACCCGATCGCGACCGTATTTGTCCTGCACATACCGGATCACTTCGTCGCGGCGGTCCTGGCAGAAATCGATGTCGAAATCGGGCATCGAGACGCGTTCGGGATTGAGGAACCGCTCGAACAGCAGCCCCCAGCGCGTGGGATCGAGATCGGTGATGGTGAGCGCCCAGGCGGCAACCGACCCGGCGCCCGAGCCGCGGCCGGGACCTACCGGTATCCCCTGCCGCTTCGCCCACTGGATGAAATCGGCAACGATCAGGAAGTAACCCGCGAAACCCATCGCAATGATGGTCTCGAGCTCGAACGCGAGACGCTGCCGATAAGGCGTCGCGCGCTCGGCGAAGGCATCGCCGCCGACGTCCAGATTTTCCTGCGCCGCCAATGTCGTGAGGCGCTCTTCGAGCCCGGCCGCCGCTTGCGCGCGCAGCTCGTCTTCCGCGCTGCGGCCCTCGCGGGTCGGAAAGGCCGGCAGGATCGGTTTACGTTCCGCCGGCATGAAGGCGCAGCGCTGCGCGATCACCATCGTGTTGTCGACCGCCTCGGGCAGATCGGCGAACAAGGCGCACATTTCGGCTGCGCTCTTGAAGCGATGCTCCGGCGTTTCGCGCCGCCGCGTCTCCTCGGTGACATAGGCACCACCGGCGATGCAGAGCAGCGCGTCATGCGCCTCGAACATGTCGGCATCGGCGAAGAACACTTCGTTGGTCGCAACCAGCGGAATGTCATGTGCATAAGCGAGATCGAGAAGCGCCGGCTCGATCTGCTGTTCGATCGCGAGCCCGTGCCGCATCAGCTCCATATAGAGCCGACCCGGAAACAGACCGGCGAGTCGCAACAGAGCCGCTCCGGCCGCCTCCTTCTGCCCCTCATGCAGCAACCGTCCGACCAGCCCGTGCGGGCCACCGGTGAAGGCGATCAGCCCGTCGGTCAAACCGTCGAGCGCATCCCAGGCGAGTTGCGGCTGGCTGCCGGCCTCGCCTTCGAGAAAGGCGCGGCTGACGAGTTTCAGCAAGTTCGCGTAGCCGGTTTCGTTCTGGACCAGCAGTACGAGCTGATCCGGGGCCTGTCGAACCGGGCGCAACGCAACATTGCCGCTCTCGTTCGCCGGTCGCGCCATGGCGAGCTGGCAGCCGACGATCGGCTGCACCCCCGCCTCGCGCGCCGCGAGCGCAAACTCCAGCGCGCCGAACAGATTGCCGCTGTCGGTCACCGCGACCGCCGGCATGCCATGCGCGACGCAGAGCTTCACCAGCTCCTTGATGCGGATCGCACCTTCGGAGAGCGAATAGGCCGAGTGGACGCGAAGATGGACGAAATTGGCGTGTGGCATGGGCCGATCATTTCACGATTCGCGCGGCAGACGAAAGGCTAGACCTCGCGGACGCGGCCCTCGACGATCGTGAGGCGCCGATCCATGCGCTGCGCCAGTCCCGGATTATGCGTCGCGATCAGCGCCGCCAGGCCAAAGTCGCGCACGAGCCTGATGAGTAACGCAAAAACCTCGTCCGCCGTGTGAGGATCGAGATTGCCGGTCGGTTCGTCCGCCAGCAGGAGCTGCGGCCGGTTCGCCAGTGCCCGCGCGATCGCCACGCGCTGCTGCTCGCCGCCGGAAAGCTGGCCGGGGCGATGGTCGGTGCGCTCCGCGAGGCCGACATGGCCGAGCAATTCGCGCGCCCGCTCGGCCGCAGCACGCTTGCCGACGCGCGCGATCATCTGCGGCACGGCCACATTCTCCAGCGCGGAAAACTCCGGCAGCAGATGGTGATACTGATAGACGAAACCGATATGGCTGAGCCGCAGCGCCGTGCGCCCACCATCGCCGAGCTTGCCCGCTTCGTCTTCGCCGATGCGAATGGTCCCGGAATCCGGTTGCTCCAGCAGCCCGGCCATTTGCAGCAGGGTCGATTTGCCGGAACCCGACGGCCCCACCAGCGCGACCATCTCGCCGCGATTGATGACCAGCGTCGCATCGCGGATCACTTCGAGCCGCTTGCCGCCGGCCTGATCGAAACCGCGCTTGATGCGCTCGAGCGACAGCACCGGCGTTGCGCGCTCATTCATAGCGTAGCGCCTCCACCGGATCGAGGCGCGCGGCGCGCCAGGCCGGATAGATCGTCGCAAGGAACGACAAGCCCAGCGACATCGCGCACACCCAGAACACTTCCATCGGATCGACGATCGCCGGCAGCTTGGAGAGGAAATAGATCTCGGCCGAGAACAGTTCGGCGCCGGACAGGCTTTCGAGCCAGCCCTTGATGGTGTCGATGTTCTTCGAGAAAGCGAGGCCGAGGGCGACGCCGAGACCGGTGCCGACGAGGCCAATGCTGGCGCCGCTCATGAAGAAGATGCGCAGGATTGCACCGCGCGAGGCGCCCATCGTGCGCAGGATCGCGATGTCGCGCCCTTTGTTCTTCACCAGCATGATCTGGCCGGAAATGATGTTAAACGCTGCGACCACGATGATCAGCGTCAGGATCAAGAACATGACGTTGCGTTCGACCTGGATCGCGTTGAAGAAACTCGAATTGGTCCGCTGCCAGTCGAGCACGCGATAGCCCGGGTCGAGCGTGCCGAAAAGCTGCGCGCCGACCAGATTCGCCTGCTCCGCATCCTCGACCATGACCTCGATCGAATTGACCGCATCCGGTAGACGGAAATAAAGCTGGGCTGCTTCGAGCGGCACATAGATGAAGCCGCTGTCATACTCGTACATGCCGATCTCGAAGACGCCGATCACTCTAAACGTCTTCATGCGCGGAATATTGCCCATGACCGTCGTGGTGCCCTGCGCTGAGACCAGCGTAATGCCGTCGCCGACAAAAATACCCATGCGCTCGGCCATGCGCGTGCCGATGATCGCGACATCGATGCCGTGAAACTCGTCGAGCGCACCCGGTGTGATGCTGTCGGCCAGAACCGGGTGGGCGGCAAGATCCTCGGCCCGCATGCCGCGTACGACGGCACCCATCGCGGCATCGCCGCGGGTCGCCATCACCTGTGCCTCGATATAGGGCGTGGCACGTTCGACCAGCGGAATCTCGATCACCTTCGCAACGAGCGCATCGTAGTCGGCGATCACGCCGGTATTGCTGGAGACCGTGAGATGACCGTTGAGACCGAGAATGCGCGACATCAGCTCTTCGCGGAACCCGTTCATCACCGACATGACGATGATCAATGTCGCGACGCCGAGTGCGATGCCCAGAAAGGAGAAGCCGGCGATGACCGAGACGAACCCCTCCTTGCGGCGGGGTCGCAGATAGCGCATCGCGACGATACGCTCGAAGGCTGAGAACATGCGGATCAGCCCTGCAGCCGAGAGAGAGCGGAATCGAGCGACAGTTCCTCGCGCTCGCCGGTTGCCCGGCGCTTCAACTCGACCGTATTGGCCGCGACGCCGCGCGGACCGACCACGAGCTGCCAAGGCAGGCCAATCAGATCCATGTCGGCGAACTTCGCACCGGGCCGCTCGTCGCGATCGTCGTAAAGAACCTCGATGCCGCCGCCGCGCAGCTTGCCGTAGATATCCTCGGCGGCCGCCGTTGTCGCCGCATCCGAAACCTTGAGATTGACCAGCCCGACATGGAACGGCGCCACGCTCTCCGGCCAGATGATGCCGGCATCGTCATGGCTCGCCTCGATGATGCCGCCGACCAAACGCGACACGCCGATGCCATACGAGCCCATATGGACCGCAGCCGAACTGCCGTCCGCATTCACGACTTTGGCGCCGAAAGGATCGGAATATTTGGTGCCGAAATAGAAGATATGGCCGACCTCGATGCCGCGCGCCTCGAGCAGATCGCCGGGCGCGATGCCGGTTTTCGCGGCGTCGTGCCGCTCGTCGGTCGCCGCATAGAGGCGCGTCCAGTCCTTCACGATCGGTTCGAGATCGCCCTCATAGTCCGGCTCGCGCGCCAGCACGTCGAATTTGAGGAAATCCTTGTGGCAATAGACCGCGCTCTCGCCGGTATCGGCGAGGATGATGAATTCATGGCTGAGATCGCCGCCGATCGGGCCGCTATCCGCCGCCATCGGGATCGCCTTCAGCCCCATGCGCGCGAAGGTGCGCAGATAGGCGACGAAAAACTTGTTATAGGAGCGCTTCGCGCCTTCGAAATCGAGATCGAAGGAATAGGCATCCTTCATCAGGAACTCGCGCCCGCGCATCACGCCGAAGCGCGGCCGCACCTCGTCACGGAACTTCCACTGGATGTGATAAAGCAGCTTCGGCAGTTCACGATAGCTGCGCACTTCCTGCGAAAAGATGTCGGTGATCAATTCTTCGTTGGTCGGGCCGTAGAGCATCTCGCGCTCGTGCCGATCGACGATGCGCAGCATCTCCTTGCCGTAATCCTCGTACCGGCCAGATTTCTTCCAGAGGTCGGCCGACTGGATGGTCGGCATCAGCACTTCCTGGCAACCGGCGCGGTCCTGCTCCTCGCGCACGATCTGCTCGATGCGCTTGAGCACGCGGAAGCCGAGCGGCAGCCACGAATAAATGCCGGCACTCGCCTGGCGGACCATGCCGGCGCGCAGCATCAGCCGATGCGAGACGATCTGCGCCTCGCTCGGCGTTTCCTTCATCGTCGGCATGAAATACCGGCTGAGCCGCATTGAATCCTCGGTCTCTTTTCGTTGAAGCCAGAGGGCCTTTTTGGCCCCTCGCGCGCGGGGGAATGTAGGCAATGGCCCCGGCGCTGTCCAC